>DATHTC010000196.1:0-2555 GCA_035463735.1 Gaiellaceae bacterium
CTGAATCGGCCCAGTTTCCAGCGCATGGCCACACACGCTCTCCCGGCCGGCCGGCGACGGCGCGCGTCACCCCGATGTCGTGCATCGGGCCGAGCATCGTCGCGACTGCGGCAGCGAGCATCATCCGGTCGGGATGACGAAGCCTCGTCCCGTGGCCCCGATCACCCGGTCTGGACGATGGCGCGCACGGGCCGGTCGCCGAGCGTGCAGGCGACGATGCTCACCTTCCTCCTCAGCGCCGCGGTCTTCGGGGCCTGCATGCGGCTCGGCTGGATCCTGATGGACAGGCTGGACGACCGCTGAGCCCTCGCCGGCCGGATCATCCCGCGTGGACGATGGCGCGTCGCCGGCCCGCGGCTAGCGTCGCGGCATGACCCTGCGGAGCCTGTCGCTCGCGGCCCTCGCAGCAGCCGCCTTGCTCGCCGCCGGGTGCGGCGGGAGCGAGGAGGAGGTGTCCGGGGACGTCGCCTGGGCGGACGGCGTCTGCACCTCCGTCTCCACTTGGCTCGAGTCGGTGGAGTCCGCGGCGACGTCGCTCCAGGAGGACGGAACCGTCGAGGAGCGCGTGGACGCGGCCCTCGAGGACGTCCGCGGCGCGACGGACGAGCTGGGGGAGGACCTGCGGGAGCTCGAGCCGCCGGACGCGGGCGAGCAGGCGACGGCGTCGCTCGACGAGCTGCTCGACGAGCTCGGCGCCGCCCTGGAGACGATCGAGGAGGCCGCCGACGGCGCCTCCGACCCCGCCGACGCCCTCGCCGCACTCGCCACGATCGGGACGACCGTCGGTCAGATGAGCGAGGCCGTCTCCTCGACCCTCGACGAGCTCCGCGAGCTCGATGCGGACGCGACGCTCGCCGAGGCCTTCGACGAGGCAGACTCGTGCGACGACCTGCGACGGGAGGGGTCCTGAGCGGCGCGGTCGTGGTCGGCTACGACGGCTCGGAGGCGGGGGAGGCCGCGCTTGCACGCGCGATCGAGGAGGCGTCGACGGCCGGGTCGCAGCTCGTCGTCGTCACCGTCGCCGAGATGCCGCTCGATCCCGAGGGCCCGATGAGCTTCGGAACCTACGCGGACCGTCCGGCGGCGAGCCTTCCGCTCGTCGAGCCGCCCGACACGGAGCGGGTGCAGGCGGCCGCGCGCGGGCAGGTGGAGGCCGCGGGGGTCGCCGCCGACTACGTGTGGGAGGCCGGCGACGTTCCCGGCGCCCTCGTTCGTGAGGCACGGAACCGCGAGGCTGCCGCGATCGTCGTGGGCAAGGGCCACCACGGCCGCCTGGCCCGGTGGCTCGGGACGGACGTGGCCGCCGAGGTCGAGCGCACGGCGGGCTGCCGCGTCATCGTCGTCGACGGCTGAGCGCGCGGCTGCGCAGGCCGAGCTGAGCTACTCGCGGTCCTCGGCGAGGTACATCAGCGTCGCGGCGACGCGGCGGTCGACGCGCTGGGGGTCGGTCAGCCCGAGTTTCGCGAAGATCGCGTTGATGTGCCGCTCGACCCCGCGCCGCGTGACCCCGAGCGCCTCGGCGATCGCGCTGTTGCTCCGGCCCTGGGCGAGGAGGGCGAGCGTCTCGTGCTCGCGCGTGGTGAGCCGGGAGAGCGGCGAGTTCGCCTGCTGCCGGCGCTGCGTGAGCACCTCGTCGACGACGAGGGCGTCGACGACGGCTCCACCGGCGGTGACCTCGCGGAGCGCTCGGCCGAGCTCGTCCTTGTCCGAGATGCGCTCCTTCAGGAGGTACGCCCGGCCGCCGGAGCCGTTCTCCAGGAGCGCGAGCGCGTAGAGCGGCTCGACGTGCTGGCTGAGGACGACGACGCCGATCCCCGGATGGGTCGAGCGCAGTCGCCGCGCCAGCCGGATCCCCTCGTCCGTCGCGGTCGGCGGCATCCTGATGTCGGTCAGCACCGCGTCGGGACGCAGTCGCTCGACCGCGTCCTCGAGGCTCGGGAGGTCCGCGCAGGCGGCCACGAGCTCCACGCCGTCGAGGTCCTCGAGCAGCCGCGTGATGCCTTCGCGCGCGATGAGGTCGTCCTCGCCGAGGACGACCCGGATCGTCCGGCGGCCGTCGCCGGTCGCGGTCTCGGATGTCGGGGTCTCGGACACCATCGGGCTCCTCTCGCGGGCCGATCGTACCCGCGGCTGGTCGAGGTCTCCGGGGGCGCGGATCACCCGATCGTGACGATGCGCTCGCGGGCCGGGCGTGCGACGCTGGCACCATGAGACGACTGCGCTTCCGCGGACGCCGGCGCAACCGGATCGCGAATGCGATCGAGCAGGTGGCGCTGCGGATCCTCACCGTGCTCTGGATCGCGCGGGTCCTCCTGCGCCACGCCCGGCTCGCGGGCCGCTGACACGCCCGGCCACGGATCGGCCGTACCCACCGCGGCCGCGCCGGGCAGCCCGTGAGCGTGCCCCGCCCCGCGCGGCAGCGGGGTTGCTGGCCATGAACGACGACATCTGTGACCATCGCACGAACCGACGGGAGGAGGGCGGGTGACCGAGACACGGCCGAACATCGTCGTCATCTGGGGCGACGACATCGGCATCACGAACCTCAGCTGCTA
>DATHTC010000197.1:0-3859 GCA_035463735.1 Gaiellaceae bacterium
GTCGCCCGCGCGAGGAGGCCGTCCAGGAGCCCGCGCCGGCGCGCCTGCGAGCCGGCACCCGCCGCCTCCCCGATCCGCCGCAGCGTCGCGTCGACCTCGAGCAGCTCGAGGGTCGCGCTCGGCGCCGGCGGCGGCTGCTCGCGCAGCGACGCCCACCCCACGCGGACGGGGTCGTGCGGGAGCGAGCCGGCGAGGTAGGCGACCGCGATCGGGACCTCCTCGGGCCGGAGCCGCCGTAGCAGCGCGGCGAGCGCGTCGACCTTCGCGAGGCGCGAGGAGGTGCCGGCGACGGCGGCCGACGTGCGCGCGAGCTCGTCGAGGAGCACGCGCCGATTGTCGCCTCAGCGGGGCCGGATGCGGAAGCGGCCGAGCACCGGCTTCGTACGGAGCGAGTCCACGAGCGGCTCGAGCTCCGCCGCGAGCTCGGCCGGCGACGGGCGGGCGGCGGGATCGGGCGCGAGGCAGGCCTCGAGCAGCGTGCGGAGCTCCGGGACGAGGGAGTCGGGCAGCGGTGCGGGGTCGGCGTGGAGCTGCGGGAACCGGTCGTCTTCGGCCCCGCGCGGGAACGGCACCGCCCCCGAGGCCGCGTGGTGGAGGGTCGCGCCGACGCCCCAGACGTCGGCCGCCGGTGTCACCGGCCCGCGGGCAGCCGGGTCGCACTGCTCGGGCGACATGTACGCGTCGGTGCCGATGCGACCGCGCCCCTCCGTCAGGTCCGCGAGCGGCCGCGCGACGCTGAGGTCGATGAGCCGGGCCGGAGCGCCCATGATCACGTTGCTCGGCTTCACGTCGAGGTGGACGACGCCCTCCCCCGCGAGATAGTGGATCGCGGAGGCGAGCTGGAGCCCGAGCGGGAGGAGCTGGTCGGGCTCGAGCGGCCCGTAGCGGCGGATGAGGGTCGAGAGCCGAGGCCCCTCGAGGTGCTCCAGCACCAGGTGCGGACGGGGGCCCTCGAGGACGGCGTCGAAGCTGCGCACGATCACCGGATGGCGTAGGCGCTCGAGCAGCGCCGCCTCCGCCGCGAGGCCCCGCAGCGCCCGCGGGCGCTCGACGAGGTTCGGCCGGAGCACCTTGACGACGACGAGCGAGAGGAGTTTCTCGTCCCACGCGAGGTACGTCTCGTAGCGCTCGCCGCCGCCGAGCAGCCGGACGGCGACGCGGCCGGGGACGAGCTCGGCGCCCGCGTCGAGGCGCCAGCGCTCCTTCACGCGGCGGGGCGCGGCGCCTTCGCGGGCTGCCGCGCCCTCCTGGTCTCGCGGACGAGCTGTCACCGGACGGCCGCGCCCGACGCCCTAGGTATCCGTGTCGTCGCCGCTGTCGCTGTCGGTGTCGCCGTCGCCGCCGTTCGTGTCGCCGTTCGTGTCGCCGTTCGTGGCCGGCACCGCGTCCTTCGTGTCGCCCGTGTCGTCCTTCGTGTCCGTGTCCGGGGCGCCGGCGTCGCTCGTCGCGTCCTGCGAGAGGTCGCGGGAGCGGGACACGTCGGGCGTGTCGTGGTCGCCGGTGCGGTCGCGCGACCAGTCACGTGAGTTCGACCGGTCGAGGGCTCCCACGCGGTCGCCGGTGCGATCGCGGGAACGGTCGAGCGAGCTGGACCGGTCGGGCGTCGTGACGTCCCATGAGCGGTCCTTCGAGTTCGACAGGTCGCGCGAGTCGTCATCGTCGTCGTCGTCCGCGTCGCGCGCCACGGCGAGCTCGTCCTCCGGGCGCATGACCGCGACGAGGTCGGTCGCGTCCCCCTTCCCCGCGGGCGCGGCCGAGCCGATCGTGACGCCGGTCGTCGCCAGCACGGCGACGAGGGCCACGAACGCGATCTTGATCAGCCTCTCCATCGTCCCCCTTTTCGAGCCGCCGCCGGGCCCGGCCCGTCAGCCTCCCATGACCGGCGGCGAGTCATCGTCGGCGTCGTCCGAGCTGGAGTCGGTCGAATCGGACGTGTCGGAGTCGTCCGAGTCCGATGTGTCGGAGGTGTCAGAGGTGTCGGAGTCGGACGAGTCGTCGGAGTCGTCGGCGTCGTCATCGTCCGCGTCAGCGGCGGCTCCGAGCCCGCCGCCGACCGGCCCCGTGCCCGCCGCAGGCGGACCGCCGGGCGCCTCGCCCTCGTCGTCACCTCCGGAGCCCGCGAGCGCCCATGCCGCGAGCGCCGGCAGGAGCAGCAGGATCCGAAGGACACCGCTCACCGCCGGAAGCCTAACCACGGCTCGCACCCGTGAAACCGGCCGTCCCGGCGGCTCCCGGCTCCGGCATGATCGAGCGATGGCCGCGACGACGACGGAGGCGCCGGCGCGCGGGGACGCCGCGTGGCTCCGCGCGGCCCGCCGCGCGCGGCTGCTGTCGTGGCTCTCGCTCGCGTGGATGGCCGTCGAGGGAGCGGTCGGCGTCGTCGCGGGCGTGCTCGCGGGCTCCATCGCGCTCGTCGCGTTCGGCCTCGACAGCGCGATCGAGGGCTTCGCGAGCCTCGTGATCGTGTGGCGCTTCACGGGCGCGCGGCTCCACTCGGAGCGCGCCGAGCGCCGCGCGCAGAAGCTCGTTGCGATCCAGTTCTTCCTGCTCGCGCCCTACGTCGCGGCCGAGGCGGTGCACCGGCTCGTGACCGCCGAGCAGCCGGAGACGAGCTGGCTCGGGATCGGGCTCACGCTCTCGAGCCTCGTGGCGATGCCGTACCTCGGCGTCGCCAAGCGCCGCCTCGCCGTCCAGCTCGGCTCCGCCGCGACCCGCGGCGAGGGTACGCAGAACCTCCTCTGCGCCTACCTCGCCGGCGCCGTCCTCGTCGGCCTCCTCGGGAACGCGCTGCTCGGGCTGTGGTGGCTCGACCCGGTCGCGGCCCTCGTGGTCGCCGCCGTCGCGGTGCGCGAGGGGCGCGAGAGCTGGCGCGGCGACGCCTGCTGCTGAGACGCGGTCAAGGCCGGTCGACGCGGATCAGCATTTCGCGGCTGCTACCGCCGGAGACCGTCATCGCAAGCACCGGGCCGACGCCGCGTGCGTAGTGCTTCCGCTCCACCAGGCCGGGCTCGAGCGGCGTCGTCTCCCGGGTCGCCAGCACGTGCTCGAAGCGCCCGGCGGGGACGACGGCCCGCGCATCGAGGCTCACGACCTCGGCTGCGTCCTCGGCCTCGCCGGCGAGGTACTCCTGCCGGTAGCGCATCCCGACCTCGGGCTGCGCGGGCACGAGGATCCCCGCCTGGGCACCGTCCACGCCGGCCTCCCACGAGCCCTCGGTGCTGACGGTGCCGTCCTCGGCGTACTCCCGCGTGTCCTCGCCCAGGTACCAGACGTTGCCCCTGTCGTCCTGCGCGTACCAGTCGTACGTGTCCTCGACGACGCGCCCGTCCTCGGTGACGACGTCGTGGACGACGCGCGCCTCGATCCCGAGCACCTCCCTCGTCCGCTCCGTCACCGTCACCTCCACCCGCTGCACGCCGCCCTCGCCGTCCGTCTCGCGGTAGACCCAGCGCGTGCCCGGCCGCATCGGCCACCACGGGTTGTCGATCGTGGCGCCGAAGTCGGACGGGTCGAGCTCGACGGGCTCCGCGCCGGTCGGCAGCTGCGACGACCCGTCGGACGCGCACCCCGCGACGAGAACGAGCCCGGCGAGCAGGCACGGGAGCGATCGCACGGGCGCGCAGGCTACGGCGTCGAGATGAGACGGCGATGAGCGACGTCATGCCGTGCCGGGAGCGCGAGCACGACCTCGGCGCCGCCGCCGCCGCGATTCCGCGCGACCGCACTGCCGCCGTGCGCGCGGACGATCGCGTCGACGAGAGCGAGGCCGAGCCCGGCGCCGGGAGCGCCTCGCGCGCCGTCGGCGCGGCTGAAGCGCTCGAACGCGCGCGGCAGGTACGCGGCCGGGAAGCCGGGGCCG
>DATHTC010000198.1:0-2328 GCA_035463735.1 Gaiellaceae bacterium
CGCGTGCAGGCGGCGTGGAGGCGGTGTGGAGATCCGATGGAGGAGGCGCACCGGCCCGCCGAGGAGCCGGCGCGCCGCTCCGTCAGCTGCCCGGGGCATGGACGCGCAGGCCCACCCGTGCGCGGCGCCCCGCCTGCGTGCCGGTGCCGTCGCGCCTCGGGACGCACGTCGCGGCGCGGTCCGCGCGCGGGCCGGTGCCGTCGAGCTTCGGGACGCACGTGCCGGCGTTCGGGCAGGTGTCACGGCCGGGAGGGCCGTTCGCCGCGAGCGCGGTGCCGGTGCCCGCCCCGACGACGATCACCGCGGCGACGGCGGCTGCAAGCTTGCGGAACATGGTGTCTCCTCTCTCTGGGCTCCGTGTCCCAGGGATCGAAGCGCGTCGCGGTGCAGCCGCCGTGGAGCGGACGTAAAGACGAGGTGGAGGTCTACGCGCGGGGCAGCGACACCGTGAACCGCGCCCCGCCCGACGGCGCGTCGTCGACGGCGACGGCGCCTCCGTGCGCCCGCACGAGCTCGGCGACGACGGCCAGGCCGACGCCGCTCCCGCTCGTCCCGCCCGCGCCCCGCCCCCGCCAGAAGCGGTCGAACAGGCGGGCGCGGTCGTCGACGGCGACGCCCGGGCCCGTGTCGGCGACGACGAGGCGCGCGTCGCCGTTCGCAGCCGCGACGAGCACCTCGACGCGGCCTCCCGCCGGCGTGAACTTGAGCGCGTTCCCGACGAGATTGCGCGTCACCTGCTCGAGGCGCGCGCGGTCGCCGTTGACGACGGCCGGACGGAGGTCGGTCGCGAGCGCAACGTCGGCGACGTCCGCCTGCGTCCGGAGCGCCGACACCGCCGCCGCCGCGACCTCGGCGAGGTCGACGTGCTCGCGGCTGAGGCGGAACTGCGCCGACTCCGCCGCGGCGAGCGTCTCCACGTCCTCGACGATCCGGCCCAGCCGGAGCATCTCGTCGTGGAGCGAGCGGAGCCGCTCGGGCGTCGGCGCGACGACGCCGTCGCAGAGCGCCTCGAGCTCGGCCTGGGCGATCGCCACCGGCGTCCGGAGCTCGTGCGCGACGTCGGCGGCGAACGCGCGGCGGAGGTCGTCCTCGCGCTCGAGCGAGTCCGCCATCCGGTCGAAGGCCCGGCCGAGCTCGCCGAGCTCGGCGGGGCCCGCGGTCCCGCCGACACGTGCCGACCGGTCGCCGCCCTCGACGGCGTGCGCCGTCGCCGTGAGCCGCCGCAGCGGGCGGGCGATCCGCCGCGAGACGACGAGCCCGATCGCGACCGCGAGCGCGGCCGCGAGCGCCCCGCCCCAGAGCACGGTGCGTCCGAGCGTCCGCCGCAACGCGCTCTCGGCCGCCGGTGCCGCGACGGGGAAGCGCAGGGTCGCGGTCCCGACGTCGCGGCCGCGGACGGTCACCGGGTGCACGGACGCGGCGCCGAGCGCGCCGTCCGCGACGCCGTGCATCGGCCCCATCATCCCGCCGAGCCCGGCGCCGCGGCGGGCGCCGGAGCCGGGCCCGGTCTCGCCCGAACGATCCCGCACGAGCAGCGTCGCGCCGGCGGCGGCCGCGAGCGCGCGCGCCGGGCGGAGGTCGGCGCCGCTCCACCCGCCCGCCTCCGCGTAGCCGTCGGCGAGGGCCGCGGCCACGTTGCGCGCGGTCTCCTGGTTGCGCGCGATCACGAGGTCGGAGACCTCGCTCCGCGTCGTCGCCCACACGAGCGCGCCGAACAGCCCGACGGCGAGGAGCGCGGCGACGACGAACGCGGCGACGAGGCGCCTAGCCATCGCGGCGCAGCCCCAGCCGGTAGCCGCCGCCGAGCACCGTCTCGACGATCGCCGGCGCGTGCGCGTCGCGCTCGACCTTGCGACGGAGGTTCTTCACGTGCGAGTCGATCGTGCGCTCGTAGCCCTCGAACTCGTACCCGCGCACGCGGTTGATCAGCTCGTAGCGCGAGAACACGCGCCCCGGCGCGTGCGCGAGCGCGACGAGGATCCCCCACTCCGTCGGCGTGAGCGGCACCGGCTCGCCGCGCACGCGCGCCTCCCGGCGGGCTTCGTCGAGCACGAGCTCCCTCCCGCCGAACGAGGCGGGGCTCTCGCCGTCGTCACCGCCGCGGCCGCGCCGCACGATCGCCCTCGCGCGCAGCACGAGCTCCCGCGGGCTGAACGGCTTCGTCACGTAGTCGTCGGCGCCGGCTTCCAGCCCGTGGATGCGGTCCTCCTCCCCCGCCCGCGCGGTCAGCACGAGGATCGGGACGTCGGACCGCGCACGCACCTCGCGCACGACCTCGTCCCCGGGTACGTCGGGAAGCCCGAGATCGAGCACGACCAGGTCGAGCGG
>DATHTC010000199.1:0-19548 GCA_035463735.1 Gaiellaceae bacterium
GGACCAAACGGCCGCGCCCATCCAGGCCACCTTTCCCGGATGCAGCCAGAGGGCGCCTCCAACGACCCCGAGCAACAGCCCCGCCGCGACGCTTCCCAGGACCACCGGCCGAAAGAGCGCGTTCGCGTCGTCCGGCGCGAGAAAGCCGCTGGCAACGCCCACGGTGAATGCGGAGGCCGCGACGAGCGCGAGCCACCCCACGGGAAAGGGGAATCCAGCGTATGCCCAACGAAGCAGGCGATCGCCGCTCCCGGTATCCGACGGTGTGCTGCTGCCGACCACATCCTGATCCTGCCCCGGCGTGAAGAGCCCACATCGGCGAAATGCCGCACCTGCCGTCGGGCCAGAGCGTGGCCGAGAGGCCGGGAAGCGAGTGGCTTTGGGGGAGTTTCGCCAGGGGATCCGACCGCCCTTCGCACCACGAGTCCATGCTCTCCCGGGTCCAGGGAAGCCGACGGAGCGCGTCGGGTGAGGCCGCCCCGCCTCCCCGAGGCCGTTTCGCCTCAGGCCCAGCGCCTCGCGTAGGCGCCTGCGCGCCCGCCTCGAGGGACACCTACCTTCGGCGCGTCGTCGGTGACGCGCGGCCCCGGGCGCGAACGCGGAGCTACGATGGCGTCATGCTCGTCGGCGACGCGGATCGCGACCGGGTCGTGGCCACGCTCCGCGAGCACTACGCGCGTGGGCGTCTGACGCTGGAGGAGTTCTCGAGCCGGAGCGACCTCGCGCTCTCGGCGCGATCCCGCGGCGAGCTCTGGATCGCGCTGGCCGGCCTGTCGGTCGCGCCGTTCGCCGACGACCTCGTGAGGCAGGGACGCGTGCTCGCGCGTGCCGCGGCGCGCGGGGCGGTGGTCGTCGTCTTCACGGGCGCGTACGTGCTGTTCAGCATCGCGCTCCTGCTCGTGCTGGGCCTCACGGCGCTGATCCACGGAACCTCGGACGCCGCGCTCCTCGGTTTCCTCGTCGTGTGGCTCGTCCCGACATACCTGCTCTCGCGGCTGTGGCACGGCGGCCGTCCGCGCCGTCGGCCCGGCGTGTAGCCGCCAGCCTTCGCCGGAACTCGGCATGAACCGGGCTGATTCGCTGCGGCGCTTCGGTCGGGTGTTCGACGCTGTTGCGCGCGAGTACGACGCGGTCAGGCTCGGCTATCCCGACGGGCTCGTCGACGTATGCGTGTCCCGTGGCCGTCTTCGTCCTGCTTCGCGGGTCCTGGAGGTGGGGTGTGGAACGGGGAAGCTGACCGAGCTTCTGGTGGCGCGCGAGCTGGACGTGGTCGCCGTCGACCCTGGGCCGAACATGGTCGAGGCCGCCCGACGGCGGCTTGGCGCGTTGAGCGACCGAGTGCGGTTCGAGGTCTCGACGTTCGAGCACGCCCGGCTTCCCGAGGCGGGCTTCGACGGGCTCTTCTCGGCCACGGCGTTCCACTGGCCCGATCCAGCGGTCAGCTGGGAGAAGGCGGCGTTCCACCTCAACACCGGTGGGCTGCTCGCGCTCCTCGCCCACGTCGACGTCCGCGACGAGCGGTCGGCTCGGGCTGCCGAAGCGTTTCGCGAGCTGCTGACCATGCACGCTCCCGAGGTCGCGGCCAGCCGGGGCCCGCAGCGCGACCTCGAGACGATCCTCGCCGGCGCGGAGGAGCGTCGCGGGAACGCGTCTGCGGTGTGGGACTGGGTCATGGGCGAACGACACGAACTCGCCGTCGAGCAGGCGGCCGACCTCTTCGACGACGTGGCCGTCGTCGCTGAGGTCTCGCGCGTCGAGGAGACCGCCGAGCAGTCCCTTGCTCATCTCCGCACCACCTCGCTCTATTTCCGGATCGAGCCGGCGCGTCGTCCCGGCTTCGAGGAGGACGTGCGAGGCCTTGCCGAGCGGCTGGGCGGAACGATCGAGACCACACTCGCGACGCTACTGATGACGGCGCGCCGTACTTCGTCCGGTCGCGAATCGCGCTGAACTCGTGACTGCTGTTGGGCCGTATGCAAGCCCGGAAGCCCGGTCGGCGACGCTTCGTGCGCGGTGACGCGGATGCGTCGACTTCGCGCGTCGTCTCCGCGCTCGTGGCCGAGGTTCGGGTCTCATCGAAGGGGTGGAGTTGCCCCGCTTTCGTCGACACGTGAGTCAAGCCGGCGGCTGTCGACGCTGGCGAGCAGCCGGGGCTGACGAGCGCGAGCGGACCGCGATCAGCCGAGGTCGTCGAGCAGATCCGCGATCGAGTCGACGATCCGCGAGGGCCTGAAGGGGAAGCGTTCCGCTTCGTCGCGGCGCGTCGAGCCGGTGAGGACGAGAACGGTGTGCACGCCTGCTTCGAGCCCGGAGACGACGTCCGTGTCCATCCTGTCGCCGACCATCGCGGTCGTCTCCGAATGCGCGCCGATCGCATTGAGGGCGGACCGCATCATCAGCGGGTTCGGTTTCCCGACGAAGTAGGGGGCGACGCCGGTCGCGCGACTGATGAGCGCTGCCACCGAACCCGTCGCCGGCAACGGCCCCTCGGGCGTCGGTCCGGTCGGGTCGGGGTTCGTGGCGATAAAGCGGGCGCCCAGGGCGATCAGGCGGATGGCCTGGGTGATCCGCTCGAAGCTGTACGTGCGCGTTTCGCCGAGGACGACGTAGTCGGGGTCGCGTTCGGTCAGCGTGTAGCCGCTCTGATGGAGCGCGGTTGTCAGTCCCGCCTCCCCGATCACGAATGCTGAGCCGCCGGGACGCTGGCTCTCGAGGAAGGCGGCGGTGGCAAGCGCGGAGGTCCAGATCGCCTCCTCCGGGACGTCGAGGCCGCTCCGGAGGAGGCGGGCGGCGAGGTCGCGGCGTGTGTAGATCGAGTTGTTCGTCAGGACGAGGAACGGGAGCTCGCGCTCGCGCAGTCGTGCGATGAAGCGGTCGGCGCCGGGGATCGCGGTGTCCTCGCGGACGAGCACACCGTCCATGTCCATCAGCCACGAACGGATGGCCTCTCCTCGCACGGGCTCAGCAAATCAGACCGGCGGTCGCAGCTGCCGGCTGCCCGCGGGAGGAAGCGGGCCCGCGCCGCCTCGAGCTCGGTTCGTGAAGCCCGGCTCGGCTGTGGCGCTGGCAGGGGCGGGCGGCCGAGCCGTGGAGCGCCTCCGCAGCTCCGGCAGCGAGGGCGGCTACCTCTTCGGCTCCGTGCGTCCTGGTCGAGGCGAAACGCCAGCGATCGCAGCTCGCGCCTCTCGGCGTCTCTACTTCCGCGGCTGGATGTCCCGCGCGCGGACGGCGCCCTCCGTGACACCGCGCATCGCGACGTAGGGCTGGAGCAGTGGGTTGACGAACCGGTAGCAGACCGCTCCCGGACCGCCGTGGCGCTGGAGGACGCCGCCGCGCGACTCGCCGGTCAGCCGCTCGAGGTGCCGGCTGAACGTCGCGGTCGTGCACGGCCTCCCGAGGATCGTCGACAGCGGTTCACGAACGTCGGACGGCGTGAAGAAGCCGAACTCGTCCTGCTCGGCGAGAGCGCACGCGAGCAGCACCTGCCGGTAGATCGTGTCGGGAGCGCCGGTGATCGCGTCCCGGTACGCGTCGACGATGCTCTGCTGCGCGCGCTCGATCGCGCGTGAGACGGCCGCGTTGACGTGCCGGATCCCGACGTTGGCGCGCCGCTCCGAGAGCGCGGCCTGTGCCGCGAGCTGCGTCAGGAGATGCGTGTAATGCGGCAGACCCTGCGAGAGCGCCACGATCCGCGCGACGCCGGACGCGGCGATCGTCATCCTCGCCGCGGCGATCCCCCTCGTCGCGATCTCGCTCAGCTCGGCGGCCGACATCCGCGGCATCTGGATCTGGACGAGCGCGCGCTCGATCGAGCGGTGCTCGCGGATCAGCTCGCCGACGCTGTCGGCGACGCCGATCAGCACGACGGTCGCCGGGGTCAGCCGGTCGGAGAGGGTCTTGATCGTGTCCGCGAACAGCGCCCGCCCGTCCGGGTCCTGGAACCGGTCGAACTCGTCGACGAAGATCGCGACGCCGCGCTGGCGGCTGACCTGCTCGAGAGCCCGCCGGACGGCATCCGGCGTGACCGGCTCCCCGTCGAGCAGCTTGGAGCTGCGTTCCACCGTCTCGTCCACGCGGTCGCCGAAGCCGGGCGCGCGCCTCGGGGTGCGCAGGACGATCTCGCCGAGCGCCTTCCGCCAGACGCTCGAGAAGTCGTCGCTCGCGTCGCACGTCGCCCACGCGCTCAGGACGTTGGCGCCCCGGAACAGCTCGGCGGCGACGAGCCCCAGCGACGTCTTGCCGACGCCGCGCTCGCCGTACACGAGGGCGTGCTGCCCCGGCTGGGCCACGACGGAGAAGACGTCGGCGATCTGCTGGCCCCGCCCCGCGAAGAGGTCTCGCCGATCGGTCGGCGCCGCCGGGCGGAACGCCTCCGCCACCTGCCGTGTCCGATCGAGGAAGTCGGTCTCGTCCATTCGTCCAACCCGGGCACCGGCCCTCTACCATCGGGTCTCCGGCAAGCGGTACCACAAGTCTCGGGCTCGCGGGCTGGTCGTGCAACGCCCCCGCCGTCGGACGCGCAAGGCGAGTGCGCACCTCCTGGTGCCGATCCGAGACCGCAGACGGGCTCAGCGCGCCGCTCGTCAGCGTGCGGCTATCCGTACCTCGCGTCGGCGGTCAGCAGGTCTCGCTTTCCGGGGGCGGGTCGCCGATGATCATGGCGAGGTCGAGCTGACGGGACGCTTCTGGAGTCTCAGCGTCGCCGGGCAGTCGGCCGCACAACCGAAGGCCGCAAGCCGAATGGAGGCGTGATGGCGAGCGGAATCGCTCTTGCAGAGCAACCCACGACCACCCGTCCCGCGGGCGAGGGTGCCGTTGTCGTCGCGGAGCACCTGTCGAAGCGCTTCGGTGACGTGCTCGCGGTGGACGACCTGTCGTTCGCCCTCCGGCGGGGGACGGTGACGGGCTTTCTCGGCCCGAACGGCGCCGGCAAGACGACGACGCTGCGGATGCTGCTCCACCTCGTGCAGCCGAGCGCGGGGAGGGCGCTGCTGTTCGGCGGCAGCTACCAGGACCTCGAGCGGCCTGCGGCGCGCGTCGGGGCGGTGCTCGAGGCCGCGGACTTCCATCCCGGGCGTTCGGGTCGCGACCATCTGGTCTCGCTGGCGCTGGCGCTCGGGCGGGACACGACCGGCGGCAACTGGTTCCTCAGTCGCGAGCGTGCCGCAGCAACGCGCGTGGACGCGGTGCTCGACCTGGTCGAGCTGAGCGGCGCCGCACGCCGCCGCGTCGGCGGCTACTCGCTGGGGATGAGGCAACGGCTCGGTCTGGCGGCGGCGTTGCTCGGGGACCCGGAGCTGCTGATCCTCGACGAGCCGGCGAACGGCCTCGACCCGGAAGGGGTTCGGTGGCTGCGCGGCTTCATGCGCGGCTTCGCCGCCGAGGGCAAGACCGTGCTCGTGTCCAGTCACGTGCTGGCCGAGGTCGCGCAGACGGTCGACCAAGTCGTGATCATCAACAAGGGCAGGCTCGTCACCTTCGAGCCGCTCGCAACGCTGACGGCGCAGCTGACCGGCGCCGTCCGCGTCCGCGCTCCCGGCGCCCACCGGCTGCAGGCGACCCTGGCGGCGGAAGGGATCCGGGCGACGCTGCTCGACGGCGACGAGCTGCTCGTCGAGGGAACGCCGAGCGCGCGCGTCGGCGAGCTCGCCTTCGCCGCGGGCGTGCCGCTGCACGAGCTGGTGCCCGAGTCGTCGAGCCTCGAGGACATCTTCCTCGAGCTGACCGCAGAGGAGTCGTCATGACCGATCAATTGCTGTCCGAGCTGCGCAAGATGCGTTCGACCCGCACCAATCTCGGCCTGCTCGCCGGCATGGTCGTCCTGATCCTGCTGACGGTGCTGCTCGGCACGCTCATCCCGGACCGCGCCGACCTCGCCGGGCACGACAACCAGCACGGGCTGCTCTCCGCAGGCACCGCCGCCGCGTTGTTCGCCGCGCTGATCGGCGTGATGGCGATCACGAGCGAGTTCCGCCACGGGACGATCCGGCCGACGTTCGTCGTCACCCCGCACCGGACGCGCGTGATCGTCGCCAAGGTGATCGCGAGCGTCGCCATGGGCCTCGTGTTCGGCCTCGCCGCGATCGCGCTCTCGTTCGGGGTCGGGTACGCGGCCCTCGCCGGCCGCGACATCCCGCTCGAGCTCGAGACGACCCACGTCGTGTGGCTGATGCTCGGCACGCCGGCGATGACGGCCGCCTGGGCGGCGATCGGCGTCGGCCTCGGCGCGATCGTGCGCAACCAGGTCTTCGCCGTGATCGGGCTGATCGTCTGGGCGATGCTCGTCGACAACCTCCTGGTCAACCTCGTGCCCGACATCGGCGGCTTCACGCCGGGCGGCGCCAGCGCCGCGATCGTCGCCGACCCTGCCGACTACGCGCTGGCCCCCGCGGCCGGCGCGCTCGTCCTGGTCGCATACGTCGCCGCCTTCGTCGCCGCCGGCGCGTTCCTGGTCGCCCGCCGCGACGTCACCTAGAGACACAGGGAGGAGAGCGGCCATGACAACGGCCCCGACACCGGCCTACCGAAGCCTTCGACCCCACCTGCGGCTGCTGACGCACCCGCTGTTGTGGCTGGGCGCGCTCCTGCTCGCCGGCGGGATCCTGCTGCTCGTCCGTGGCGGCGCCGAGCGCGAGGACGCTCGCGCGGCACCCGTCATCGCGCTGCGGCCGTGCACGCTGGGAGCGGCGCGAGCCGAGTGCGGGACGCTGAGCGTCGCCGAGAACCCGGCCGACCCCGACGGGGCCCACATCGCGCTCAACGTCGCCGTGGTGAGGGCGCGAAGCGCGCGGCCACAGCCCGACCCGCTGTTCTGGTTCGCCGGCTGGGGCAGCGCCGGCGTCAGCGACGACGCGGCCAGCGTCATCTCGGCCTTCACGGGCGTGAACGCCGACCGTGACCTGGTCTTCATCGACCAGCGGGGAACCGGCAGCTCCGAGCTGCTCTGCCGGCTGCCGGTGACGCAGCAGGCGACCCCGGCCGCGCTGCGCCGCATCACGGCAGCGGCGCGCCGCTGCGCCGGGGCGATCGGCCCGAACGTCCGGTACTACACGAGCGCCGTGGCGGTCGACGACTTCGACCGCGTCCGGCAGGCGCTCGGCTACGACCGGATCAACATCTACGGCGGCTCCTACGGCGTCACGACCGGACAGATCTACCTGCTCCGCCACAGCTCCCACGTCCGGACCGCGGTCTTCGACAGCGGCTCGCTGCTCGACGTGCACATCTTCGAGCGGCAACCGCGCCACCGGCAGCGCTCGCTCGAGGCGCTCTTCGCCCGTTGCGACGCCGACCCGGCCTGCCACGCCGCCTACCCCCACGTGCGCCGCGAGTACGACCAGCTCCTCGCCCGGCTCGCCCGCGACCCGATCCCGGTCCCGGGCACGAGCCTGATGCTCGACGCGGCGGCGTTCACGGAGGTGCTCGGCGACGTGACCGCGTACACGCCCGGCAAGGCGGCCGCTCCGCGGCTGTTTCACCTCGTGGCGACCGGCCAGATCGCGCGGGCCGCCGCCGAGCTTCCGCCTGCCGAGCTCCCGACCGAGGAGCTCGCCTACCAGCTCCTGATCCAGTGCAACGAGCCGTGGGCGTCGTGGCGACCGGCCGCGTTCGCCGGTCGCGGCCCGGACGCCGCGCTCTACCGCACGATCGCGAGGACGGTAGGCGCGGCGTGTGACGGCTTCCCGACCGCAGAGGTCCCTGCGGCGATCGGCCGGCGCGTCCACTCCGACGTGCCCGTCCTCTTCCTCAGCGGCGCCGAGGACGCGGCCGACCCGCCGGCGAACATCGCCGGCGCACAGCGGGAGCTCCCGAACAGCCGCACGGTCGTGTTCGCCGCCGCCGGTCACGGCCAGCTCGGTCTCCCCTGCGCGCAGGGTCTCATCGCAACGTTCGTCCAGCGCGGAACCGCCGGCGGTCTCGACGCCTCCTGCGCACGCACGGCAGCCGTCCGACCCTTCGACACGCGCGGCTGACGCGCGCCGTTCCCGCACATCCGAGCTTCTGGCCGTGAGGAACCGGCGGCGATCCTCGAAGACGCGACCGTGCGACCGTCCGACAGCGTCCGGTCAAAGCTGCGGGCGTCGGCACATGCCACCTGCCCGAGCTGTGGCGCGTCTGCGCTCGCAGCCGGTCGGCGCCCTCGGCGGCTGTCGGCCGCCCGGTGCTGCCTCCGGCGGCGACCGCGGGGATCCGCCGGTCGTGCCGAGAGCGGGCTGGTCGTGGTCCCCGGCCAGGTCAGGGCATCGCGACCTGCCGAGCGTCGACACGCTGATCGGGCGCTTCCTCGACACGCGCCGACCGAAGGCGCTCGACCCCAGCTCCGTTCGCACAGTCGAGTCGCCCGCCTGGGTCACGGGCTGACGGCAGGCAGTCGCGGTCGAGCCCGATCCGGCGCCGATGCAAGCGCCGCCGCGTCCGCCCACGGTGAAACGAACGCGCGGGCCGGGAGCGCGTTCGGTGGGATTGACGCCGCCGCTCGTTCGGCCGATACCAAGGGTATGGATCCGTCTGAACGGCCCGAGGCGCAGGTCGAGGAGGCGCTCCGCGAGGAGCAGGAGCGGTGGCGCCGGATCGCGGAGGCGAAGTCGCCGGAGGAGCTCGAGCGCGCGTTGCGCGACCCGCCGCGGCCGGCGACGGAGACGCGTAGAGCGGCGAGGCCAGCCGCAGGTCGTGCGTCGCGGAAGTTGCCGCCGCCGAGACCGCCGGCGCCACGCACGAGGTGGTGGGAAATCGTCTTCACCCTGGTCGTGGTACTCGCGGTGGTGGCAGCCGCGAACCACGCGATCGCCCCCTGGAGTGAGGACACACCGGGAGTCACGACGACGGGGGCGACGTCGAGCGAGCGGGTCACGGGCGCGCCGCCGCGGTCGAATGCGTTCTCAAGTGCGCGTGCGTATGCGTCGGCGATGACGCTCTACGGCCTTCGCTCCGCCAGGGAGGTCGAAGGCAGACCCGCCTGCGGCGCTCGAGTGACCTGGACCGAGTGGGCGTGCGTGATCTGGGCGACCGCGTCGAGGGGACCGTATGCAGGCATGCGTCTCGCGTTCCGTTGCCGCGCATCCGAAGGCAGACGCGTCGGCGACCTGGTGACCGGGAGCCTCGTGGTGTGTGGCCCGACGAACGCGCCGAGGCTCGGCCGAGGCGCGCGGCCCCCCGCGCGCGAGCGCTTCGGCAGCGCCCGCAGCTACGCGGCCGCGATGACGCTCTACATGCTCCGGGACTCGAACGACATCGAGGGACGACCCAGCTGCGGCGCCCGAGCGACCTGGACGGAGTGGGCGTGCACGGTCAGAGGCAGGCCGAAGCAGGGGCCGTACGCGGGCAGGCCTCTCACCTTTCGCTGCCGATCGGGCGCGCTCGGCAGCACCGGCGGGCCGGCAGCTGCAGGTACACACTGTGCTCCGACCAACCTCCCGGGGAGCCTCGAAGACACGGGGCCGCCGCGACCTGAGCGCTTCGCCACCGCGCGCGGGTACGCGTCGGCGATGACGCTCTACGTGCTACGCCCGTCGACCGACCTCGAGGGACGACCCGACTGCGGCGCCAGAGTGAGCTGGACACGATGGGCGTGCACAGTGCGGGCGACGCCAACGCGCGGAGCTTACGCCGGCATCGCCCTGACCTACCGCTGCCGCGTGACGACGTCCGAGCGGATCGGGCGCCGCGCGATCGCGAGAGGTTCCGAGTGCGGCCCGACGGATCAGCCGATCGTCCCGTGAGGCGTTTCGCATGCGGTGCCTGGTCCCGGGCCTCCCGACGAGGCGACCGGTCAGCTCGCGACGGCTCGCCCGCGGGTGAAGACGCGGCTACTCCGGGCGTGGCGGCCGTTCTACGAGCGCGTCGGATGTCGGCGGCACCGGGGCGACCGCGAGTGCGTAGCGTGCGCGCAGCTCCCGGGCGAGCCTCGCGACGTCGACGGCTTCGACGCGCCCCAGCGGCGCGAGCCAGATGCCGGGACGAGGGGAGCGGAAGGGGAAGCCGGCGGTCGCCGCGGCGTCCGCCACGACGTCCTCGAGCGCGGGCTCGACCGGGGGCCCCGTGGTCACGGCGTGAGACGGCGAGCCCTCCGACCGCTGCGACGACGGCCGCGATCGCCCACCGTTCTGGTCACGCGGCTCCACCGTCCGTGGGTCGGTGGCCGTGCCGCGGCCGGCGGCCCCTCGACGCCCCGCTGCTCGAGCGCCTGCACGAGCCTCGCGTCCCCCCAGGTGGCGCGCGAGCGCCAGCACCTCGCGTAGCTCGTCGGCGCTCGCGGACTCGAGCGCGCTCCAGAGGTGAATGAGGGTCTCTTCCCGACGACCGGCGTCGAGTGCGGCCGTTGCACGGCAGAGATCCGCGTTCACGATCCTGGTATCGGCAACGGCGCGCATCGTCTGCAGTGGACAGGGCGCTCCGCACAGCGTCCGTTGGGCCGCGCGCCGCCAGCGCAACGCGTCGATTCAGCAGCGAGCTACTCAGTCGTTTCGCGCTCGTGGCCGCGCCGGACGATCGGCCGAGGCTTGAGCGCGTCGTACTCCGCACCCGTCAAGATCACGCCTTCGCGGCAGTCGGGATCCCCGCACTCGCAGACGAACGCGATCGGACGGCCCGGCGTGCCGAACTGCCTGCGGCGGTCGTCGTTGATCGTTCGGCGGTCGATGCGCACGGTGTCCACGTCAGGGCGAGCGGGACGGGGTTGCTCGGGAGATCTCGCGACGGCGCGCCGCGTAAACGCGCGCGCGACGTGGCCGTCCCAGTCGCGTCGGTCGAGCCGCAGCAGCCCGGCCGTCCGCGACGCGGTATAACCGAGTCGTGGAGGCAGCGCTCGTCTCGCTGCTGGCGCCGTTCCTGCCGTACCTCGTGCGGGCGGGGGAGCGCGCGGCCGAGAACGTCGCCGACGCGCTGACGACCGAGGCGGGGAAGCACGCCCGGGCGCTGTGGGAGAAGCTCTTCCCCCACGTGGAGTCGCGCCCGGCCGCGGCGGAGGCGGCGGCCGACGTCGCCTCCGACCCCGACGACGAGCTCGCGCGCGCGGCGCTCCAGCTCCAGCTTCGCAAGCTCCTCGAGCACGACCCGGAGCTGCGGGGGGAGGTCGAGCGGATGCTCGCCGACGCCGAGAGGCACGGCGTGATCGCGACGGGGGGAGGCGTGGCGGTCGGCGGCGACGTCCGGGCAGACCGCGGCTCGATCGGCGTCATCGGCACCGTGCGCGGCGACGTCTCGCTGCCGCGGCCGGCCGACGACGACGAACGACCGTGAGCCGCGTCAGTCGTCGCGCCGGATCATCAGGACCCCGATCGTCGAGAGCACCATCCCGGCGAAGAAGAGTGCGAGCCCGACCGGGAGCCACGGCGTCAGGCTCGGGAAGTCGCCGCCCGCAAGCTGCGCAGCCTCGAATTGGCACTCGTTCCACTCGAAGCCGCGGTCGGGGAACCGTTCGTCGCACTCCCGCCGCGCCTCATCCGCCGCGGACGAGCCGGAGGCGGCGTTGACGATCCCCTGCACGATCGGGTACCCGAAGAGGCCGAAGCCGACGAGCCCGACGAGGGTTCCGAGCACGATGAGGAAGCGCGCCGTGCCCCGCGCACGTGTGATCACGCCGAGCCCGCTCGCGTCGTACTCGTACCGCTCCTCGTGGTAGAGGTCGCGGCCCGCCGCGTGGCCGCCGGGCGCGGCCGTCACGCTGCGATCGCTGAGGTCGACGTTTCCCGTGACCTCGCCGATGGCGCCGATCGAGCCACGGTCGGCGTGGATTCCCCCGCCGACGGCGACGCCCCCCATGGCGGCCGCCACGCCCGGCGCTGCTCCCGCGGAGAACTCGAGGTACGTGTCGCCGACGCGGACGACGTCGCCGTCGCGGAGGACGACCGGATCCACGACGCGGGCGTCGTTGACGAACGTCCCATTCGTCGAGCCGAGGTCCTCGAGCACGACCTCACCCGAGGCGGTGGTGAAGAACCGCGCGTGCCGGCGTGAGAGCGACTCGTCGCCGGGGAGGCGGCCGTCACCCTCGACCTCCCGTCCGACGACCAGCCCGTGGCGCGGAATCGCGAGGCGCGCGCCGCTGCCGCTTCCGGAGGCGACAACGACCGACGCGGCGCTCACGCGCACGCCTCGCGAGTGCGAGCTTGCCGCAGCGACGAGCTGCACGGGCGACCCACGGCGCCTCCTTCCCGTCGAACGTAACCCCGGCCCCGGGTCTCGTCAAACACGGTTCGAGGGCGACGCGGCCGTGCAGGGTCCGCGGCGCCTGAGCCGACGGCCGTCGTCGTCCTTGCGTGACCGTGGTACTCCGCCGTGGCCGTGACCCGAGCAGCTTGCCGTCGCCGTCTTGCTCAGGGCACAAGCGAACATCCGCCGGTGCCGCCTGGCGGCGAGTCGCCTTCCGCCGTCGCGGGGCAGCTGAGCTTCGTCGGCACGTTCCGTGCCCCGCGTCGACGCGGCGGCGATGTGGTGGAGCCGCTCTACGCCGCGAGGACGCCCACGCCTGCCGGCGCGTCGCCGTACGCGAACGGATGCTCGAACGCATCGAGCGCCCGGGCCGGGTCCGCGCCGAACTCGAAGGACTCGCCCGTGCGCTCGTCGACCACGAGGACCGTGATCGCGTTCGTGCGCGGGTGCCAGAAGAGCGTGACATCGAGCCCGTCCTCGAAGCGGTGGGCGAGCTCCCTGCGGGTGACGTTCGTCGTGGTGGTGGTGTCGGAACGCGCCATCGGATGCTCCTCCGTGCTCGTGTGACGCGCCGACCATCGCATCTCGGCGTGGCGCGGTCTGTGGTGCCTGCGCCCGGGCGCGAGTGCGGGCAGCAGGCGAGTGGAGGGTGGGGCTGGCTCCACCCGCGGGCGGACTACGCGAGCCAGCGCGTGAGCCGCGCCCGCAGCGACGTCTCGAGCTCGGGTGCCGCGCCCGTCGGCGCCGGCTCGTGCGCCTCGTCCGCGCCCGCCTCGTCCGGGCGGCGGAGGTGCCAGAGGTCGATGTGGAGGCGCTCGATCTCCTCGATCAGGAGGAGGATCGCCCGGCCCGCGGAGCGAACCTCGTCGCGGTCGTCCCTGCTGAGGCCGTCGCCCCACCCTCGGAGGGTCTCGAGCTTCTCGGCGTCGAGCCGCACGTCGTCACCCTAATCACTTTCGGCGCAGGAGCCCACCGCGCGTTTCGGTCGCCTAGCGATCGAGCTCCCTCGCCAGCTGCGCCGGCGCTCCCTCCCTCTTGCGGACGACGACGTAGCCGTCGGTGGTCTCGACCACGTCCTCCAGGTCGGGGATCACGTGGCCCGGCAGCACCGCGAACGTGGTCGGCTGCGCGCGGACGCGCTCGTACTCGCCGACAGGGATCGAGATCTGCTCGGCGCAGTCGAGGTGCCCGCACTCGCACACGATCGACAGCTCCTGCGGCGCGCTCACGAACGACTCGCTCACGTCGCGGATCCGTTCGTTGACCTCGCGGAAGAGGGCCTCGTTGAGGCCGACGCGACGGGCACGCTCGTCCATCAGCGGGCGTCGGGGTCGCGCGGGCCGTTCGGGGGAACGGGGACGGGGGTCATCCCCGCCTCGTCTTCCTCGGCGTCCACCGATGCAAACGCGGAGCGCGCGACGAGGGCTCAGCCGTGGGAGCGGTCGCCCCGGGTCAGCCCGTGCGCGTGCGCCCACTGGGCCGCGCCGGTGCGGTTGCGGACGCCGAGCTTGCGGTAGATCCGCGTCAGGTGGAACTTCACCGTCTGC
Source organism: Gaiellaceae bacterium (assembly GCA_035463735.1). Classification (GTDB taxonomy): domain Bacteria; phylum Actinomycetota; class Thermoleophilia; order Gaiellales; family Gaiellaceae; genus DATHTC01. The sequence goes on from DATHTC010000199.1 coordinate 13,698, forward strand.
TCCACGACCCAGAGCTCACGGGCGATGTCGGCGTTGCTCCACCCGGCCGCGACGAGCTCCAGCAGCTCGAGCTCACGTCTCGTCAGCCGCGCCGGCTCCGGGCCGACGTTCGCACCGGTCGCGGCGGCTTCCGGCTCGAGGAGGCGGCGGAGCTCGGCGGCGAGCCGGCCTCGCGACTGCGTGCGCGGGAGCACGGCGGCCGCGCCGGCGGCCTCGGCGGCGTGCACGAGCTCCCGGCTCGCGCCGTCGGCGAGGGCGACGACGACGAGCGCGGGGTTGGCGGCGACCGCGGCGGCCACCACCGCCGGGCCGGCACGGCCGTCGACGGCGAGCACGGCCAGGTCGGCGTCCGGAACGGCGGCGAGCGCGACCGCGGGGTCGCTCGTCACGGCGACGATCACGAACGCCCCGGTCCGCGCTGCCTCCGCGATCGCCCGGAGCGACCCCGGGCGGTCGTCGAGCACCACCGTTCGGCGTGTCTTGCCCACCATCGACCCCGTTCCTCGCAGGCCGTTGTACCGCTGCGGCGCGTGCACGCAAACCCCCTACGACGCGAGCGTCGTCGCCTCGGGCGGACCCTCGGCGAGCCTGACGTCCACGCCCGGATGCTCGGCCTGCCACAGCCGGAGGCGCAGGTCGAGCTCGAGCCGCGAGAACTCGAGCCGCTGGGAGTCGAGCAGGTTCGCCTCGACCTCGTCGGGCGACACCCGGGCCGCGACGCAGTCCGGCCGCCGCCGCAGGAACTCGACGAGGTCGTCCACTGCTGCCGGGTCGGAGACGCGGATCCGCACCTCGACATCGTCGCGCCCGGCGGCCTCCGACGGCCTAGGCGGGGGGGCAGACCTGACTACCGATCCGTGTAGGACCGGCGAGAATCCCGGCCGCGTTGGCGCATCCCGCCCAGCCAGTCCCGTACCCCGCCGCGAAACGGCTGCTCGACAGGACCGTCGCGGTGGTGCTGCTGCTGGCCCTCTCCCCGGTGCTCGCCGCCGCCGTCGCAGCGGTCGTCCTGGACGCGCTGCTCGTCCCGCGAGACCGGGGGCCGCTGCTCTACCGCGAGCGCCGCATCTCGCGCGGCCGCCCGTTCGACCTGCTGAAGCTCCGCACGCTGCGGACGGACGTGATCGCGGAGCTGCGGCGCGCCGGCGGGTACGCGCGCACCTACGAAGCGGACGAGCGGAACCTGACGTGGGCCGGGCGGCGCGTGCTGAAGCGCTGGTACCTCGACGAGCTGCCGCAGCTCGTGAACGTCCTCCGCGGCGACATGAGCCTCGTGGGGCCGCGTGCGTGGCCGGTCGTGATGGTCGAGCAGCAGCTGGCGGAGGGCCTCGACTACCGGCGCTGGGCGATCGCAGGGCTCACCGGCCCCGCTCAGGTTCAGAAGGGCGCCCCCGATCCCGTCAGCGCCGCGGAGCTCGACCTCGCGTACGTCGAGCGGTGCCGCAAGGGCCCCGCGTGGCGGGTCGTCGCGGCCGACCTCGCCCTCCTCGTGCGCACCGTCGAGGTGCTGGCGAGGGGCGAGGGGCTGAAGTACTAGCGGGTTGCGCCGGTAGGCGCGGTCGTATCGAGCGGCGGCAGTTGCGGCCAGGGTCGAAGCACGGCGGTTCCTTTCGTGGCGAGGGGGCGTCCCCTCGTCCGGTCGCACTCTCGGCGGACCGGCGGCGGGCGGCATCCCCCGATGGGGCGATCTCGCTCGCAGCTGCGCTCGATGCGAGAATCGCCTCTGCGATGATCGTCGTCGGCATCGACGGCTCGGACGGGTCCCGGAGCGCGCTCGCGTGGGCGGTGGCCGAGGCCAGGCTCCGCAACGACCGTGTCCTGGCGGTGCACGTCTGGAGCCTGCCGTCGGCGTACGCGCCCGCGCCCTGGGCGGTGGCCGTGCCCGCGGACGAGGAGGCGTTCGAGCGCTCCGCGGAAGAGCTCGTCCGTGAGGTGGTGGCGGAGGTGGTCGGCGACGACGCCCCGCCCGTGGAGGCGCGGGCCGTGCGGGGGAGCCCGGCAGCAGAGCTGCTCCGCCTGGCGGGCGACGAGCACCTGCTCGTCGTCGGCTCGCGGGGTCACGGCGGCTTCGGCGGCCTGTTGCTCGGCTCGGTCAGCGACCAGTGCGCGCACCATGCGCGCGGCCCGATCGTGATCGTCCCCGCCCGGCAGGGCTGAGCGTCAGCCGCGGGGGGTCACCGCGACGACCTGGCGCCGGTCGTCCACGCGGACGACGTCGGCGACCGAGACGGTGTCGCGGAGCGGCGGGCCGACGACGAGGTCGAGCACCGGCCCGCAGTCGGCCAGGAACTCGTCGGGCTCGATCATCACGTCCTCGACGTAGCCGAGGAAACGGCCGTCGGCCTCGACGCGGTACCCCTCGCAGTGGCGGAGGTACCACGCCTCCGTCCACCGTGAGCTCGCGGCCGGGGTCTGCGTCGCGTTCATCCGGGACAGCTTGCCGCGGTACGCCGCGACCGGCATCCGCGGTCACCGCGCCGTTCTTGCGGGTTTGCCGTAGAGCGGAGGCTCGCCGCCCCGATGCCGGTGGGACGGAGCACCGCGACGCTCGGGGGGTGACGTCCGCGGCGACACGAGCGCGCGTCGGGCTGCCTCCCGCGCTCCGGCGGCGGTTCGAGGCCGTCGTCTTCGACTGGGACGGGACGGCCGTCCCCGACCGTGCGGCGAGCGCAGCGACCGTACGCGGCCTCGTCGAGCGGCTGTCCTCCGCAGGGCTCGACCTCGTCGTCGTCAGCGGCACGAACCTGGCCAACGTCGACGGGCAGCTGGCTGCCCGGCCGGTGGGGCCGGGACGGCTGCTCCTGTGCCTCAACCGCGGCTCCGAGGTGTTCGAGGTGCTCGCGGACGGTCCGCACCTGCTCGAGCGCCGCGCGGCGACCCGAAGGGAGGACGCCGCGCTGACGCGCGCCGCCGCGCTCGCGCAGGCCCGGTTGGCCGGGCTCGGGCTGGAGACGGCGGTCGTGTCCGCGCGGCTCAACCGCCGGAAGCTCGACCTGATCCCGCTGCCGGAGTGGGCGGAGCCGCCGAAGGACTCGATCGGGGAGCTGCTCGAGGCCGTCGAGGCGCGGCTTGCGGCGGCCGGGCTGGGCGGGCTCGCAGACGCGGTGGCCGTCGCGCTCGCAGCGGCGGGAGAGGCCGGTCTCCCGGACGCGCGCGTGACGAGCGACGTGAAGCACGTCGAGGTGGGTCTCACCGACAAGGCCGATGCCGCCCGATGGGCGTTCGCCGACCTCCGCCGGCGCGGGATCGCGGCCGGCGACGTGCTCGTCGTCGGAGACGAGTTCGGCGCGCTCGGCGGCATCCGCGGCAGCGATTCGCTCCTGCTCGTCCCCGAGGCGGCCGGGGCCGTCGCCGCGTCCGTCGGGCGCGAGCCGACGGGCGTCCCCGGCGGGGTGGTCGCGCTCGGCGGCGGGCCGGACGCTTTCGCCGCCGTGCTCGCCGACCAGCTCACGCGGCGCTCCGCGGGCGAGCCGCCGACGATCGCAGCCGACGACGCCTGGGTGCTCACGGTGGACGGCTGCGACCCCGAGCTCGAGCGTGTCGACGAGTCGCTCCTCGCGCTCGCCGACGGGCGCGTGGGCACGCGCGGCGCGCCCGCCGGGGTCACCGCGGGAGCACGCCCCGGCGTCTTCGTCTCCGGCGCGTACGCCGGGACGGGCCCGGACACCGCACTGCTCGCGGCGCCGCTCTGGGAACGCCTCCCGGTGGCGCTCGGCCCCGGAAGCCGTCTCCGCCGCCGCCTCGACCTGCGAACCGGCCGCCTCGCCCAGGAGCTGCTCGTCGACGGGGGGCGGATCCGCACGCTGTCCTTCGCCTCCCTCGCCCGGCCGGGCCTGTGCGTGCTCCGCGCCGAGGCGCCGGCCGCGCTCGCCTACGGCGCGTCCCCGCTCGCGTTCCCCGACGGCGAGCCGGTCCCCACCCCGGTCGCGACCGAGTGCGAATGGGCGGGCGGCGACATCCACGTCGCGGCGCGGGAGCACCGCCGGCGGGCCGGCGGCGGCCACGCGTGGCTGGACCGCCTTGCGGCGTACGGCCTCGAGGGTGCCACACCCCCGACGCGCGTCCTGGACGAAGCGGATCGGGCGGGCTGGGAGCGCCTCCACATCGAGCAGCGCGCCGCCTGGGCGCAGCGCTGGGAGGCTTGCGACGTGCGCATCGCAGGCGACCGCGAGCTGACGCGCGCCGTGCGGTTCTCGCTGTTCCACCTGATGGCGTCGGCCGCCGACGAGGGCGAGGCCGCGGTGGGAGCACGCGACCTGACCGGGTCCGCGTACCGGGGGCACGTCTTCTGGGACACCGACGTGTTCGTGCTCCCGTTCCTCGCCGCGACCCACCCTGCGGCCGCACGCGCCGCGCTGGAGTACCGCATCCGGCGGCTCGGCGCGGCGCGCGCCGAGGCCGCCGAGCGCGGCTTCCGCGGCGCGCGCTTCCCGTGGGAGTCCGCGGGGGAGGGGCGTGACGTCACCCCGCGCGTGCTGAAGGGGCCCGACGGCGAGGACATCGCGGTGCTCAACGGCGAGGCGGAGGAGCACATCACCGCCGACGTCGCGTGGGCCGTCGGCGCCTACCTCGACTGGACCGGTGACGAGGCGTTCCGGCATGGCGCCGGACTCGAGCTGCTTGCCGAGACCGCGCGCTACTGGGCCTCGAGGGTCCGCGTCGACGACGCCGGCCGCGCGCACCTGGACGGCGTGATCGGCCCCGACGAGTACCACGTCCTCGTCGACGACAACGCGTATACGAACGTGATGGCCCGGTGGAACCTCCGGCGCGCGGCGGCCGAGGCGGAGCGGACGGGTGCCGGTCCCGGACGCGACGAGATCCGGGCGTGGCGGCGGCTCGCGGACGCGCTGGTCGACGGGTACGACGCGGAGCGCGGGCTGTACGAGCAGTTCGCCGGGTTCTTCGAGCTCGAGCCGCTCGTCCTCGCCGAGCTCGTGCCGCGCCCTGCGGCGGCCGACGTGCTCCTCGGGCGCGAACGTGTCGAGCGCGCGCAGGTGGTGAAGCAGGCGGACGTGCTGATGCTCCACCACCTCGTTCCGACCGAGCTCGAGCCCGGCAGCCTCGCGCGCGACCTCGCGTACTACGAGCCGCGCACGGCGCACGGCAGCTCGCTCTCCCCGGGAATCCACGCCGCACTGCTCGCGCGGGTCGGAGAGCTCGGCCGCGCCCAGCGGCTGCTGCGTCTGACGGCGCGCCTCGACCTCGACGACGTCACCGAGACCACCGCCGGGGGGCTACACCTGGCCACGATGGGGAGTCTCTGGCAGGCGCTCGCGCTCGGCTTCGCCGGCGTGAGGCCGCTGGAGGACGCGCTCGCGCTCGACCCGCGGATCCCGCCGGCGTGGGGCACGCTCGAGCTCGCCCTCGCCTTCCGCGGCGTCCCCGCGCGGCTCACGCTGGCGCCCGACGAGGCGCTGGTCGAGACCGAGCGGCCGCTGCGGGTCCGGGTCCCGAACGGCGGCGTCGTCACCTGCCGCGGTCGCACCCGGTTCGCGCGGGGGCGGGAGGGGTGGGCGGTCGCGTGACGACGGTGCTCGCAGCGGTCGACAACAGCGCGGCGGCCACGCCCGTGCTCGCGGCGGCGCTCCGGGTCGCCGAGCTCTACGGCGCTGAGGCGGAGGCCATTCACGTGCGCGAGGACTCGACGGCGAGCGTGGAGCGCGCGGCGCGGGCGCTGTCCGTGCCACTCCTCGTCGTCGACGACGGGACGTCGCGGCGCCTCGTCGCCGCCGCGCGCGACCCCGACGTCGTCGCCGTCGTCGTCGGCGCGCGTCGCGCGATTCACGGGCGCCGCCCCGCGGGCCACGTGGCCCTCTCGCTGATCGTCGCGCTCGCGAAGCCGGTCGTC
>DATHTC010000200.1:0-2251 GCA_035463735.1 Gaiellaceae bacterium
TCAGGGAGGAGGGCGCGCGCGTCGTCGCCCACTACCACCGCGGGCGCGAACGGGCGGAGGCGACGGGCGCGGACGCCGTCACGGCCGGCGACCTCCGCGACGAGGGCGACGTCGACCGCGTCCTCGCCGAGGCGCGCGAGGCTCTGGGCCGGGTGGACGTGTGCGCCGCCGTCGCCGGCGTGTGGCCGCAGGAGGACATGCCCGTGTGGGAGCTGCCGCTCGCGCGCTGGGAGGAGACGCTCCGCGCGAACCTGACCGCGACCTTCCTCACCGCGCGCGCGTTCCTCCGCGAGGTCGCGCGGACCGGCCACGGCAGCCTCGTCCTCGTCGGTTCCACGGCCGGCCTCGTCGGCGAGGCAGGGCACGCCGACTACGCGGCCGCGAAGTCCGCGATCCTCGGCGGGCTCCTGCTCTCGCTCAAGAACGAGGTCGTGCGTGTGGCGCCGCTCGGCCGCGTCAACGCGGTCGCGCCCGGCTGGACGGAGTCGCCGATGACGCGCGGCCACGTCGACCCGGCGCGCGTGCGCGCGATCTCGCGAACGATGGCGCTACGCAAGGTCGCGACGCCGGAGGACGTCGCGCGCCAGGTCGTCGTGCTCGCCTCCGACCGGCTCTCCGGCCACGTCACCGGGCAGGTGGTGACGGTCGCCGGCGGCATGGAAGGCCGCACGATCCACCCCGACTGACGCGGACGGCGGGCCGTGGGCCCGCCGCCGGGGTCCCTGCCGCAGGAGCGATTGCCGTCAGTCCCCGGCGAGGAAGCCGCTGCCTGCATCGGCACACGGCGGGGCGACCTTGAGCCGTCTGACCTTTGCGGCCGAAGGCCGCAAAGGAGTGAGGGGCGCGACCGCCGCCCGGTCAGCGCCCCTCCGATCGGCCCCGATGTCGGAGCCGCTCTTGTCGCGAAGCCGCCCCCGCCGCATCGGGGCCGCCTCGCTTGAGGCCCGCCCGACCCCGCCGCATCGGGTCGGACGAGCACTGGCCTGACTATCGCCGATATCGATCACTTGATCCATCACCCGAAGCCGGTTGACCGCGCTACTTCACTACCGTACGGACATGGCGGACCGGCTCCTCGAGCGCCTCGCGGCGGGCCCGCCGATCGTGGCCGACGGCGGCATGGGCGCGCTGATCGCGGCCGCGGTGCCACGGCTGCGCTGCCCCGAGGAGGCCAACCTGCGCGCGCCGGAGAGCGTCGTCTCCGTCCACGTCGCCTACATCCGCGCGGGTGCGGAGCTGATCGAGACGAACACGTTCGGGGCGAGCCGCCCGAAGCTTGCGCAGCACTTCCTCGAGGAGGAGTTCGAGCGGATCAACTCGACCGCGGTGAAGCTGGCGCGGGAGGCGCGCGAGGTCACGGGGCGCGACGTGTTCATCGCCGGCTCGATCGGCCCGCTGGGGGACGTCGAGCTGCGCCGGGAGCCGCGCGGCGACCTCTTCGCCGAGCAGGCGTCGCTGCTCGAGGGGCGTGGCGCCGACCTGTTCATGGTCGAGACGTTCTACGACCTCGACGAGCTCGTCACCGCGGTCGCCGCGGTGCGGAGCGTGTCCTCGCTGCCGATCGTCGCGCTGATGACGTTCGACGCCGACGGCCAGACACTCGGGGGCGTGTCGGCGCGCGACGCCGTCGAGCGCCTCTCCCCGCTCGGGCTCGCCGCTGTCGGCGCGAACCACGGCGCCGGCCCGCAGGCGGCGCTCACCGCGCTGGCGGACATGGCCGGCGACGGGCGCGTGCTCGCGGCGCTCCCGAACGTCGGCCTCGCCTCGCTCTCCGGCAGCCGCGTCGTCTACCCGCACGCGACGCCGGAGTACTTCGGCGAGTTCGCAGCCCAGGCGCGGCACCTCGGCGCCGGGATCGTCGGGGGCTGCTGCGGGACGACGCCGGCCCAGATCGCCGCGATCCGGGAGGCGATCGACGCCGGCCGCGAGCCGACGGTGGCGCTCGCCGCGCGCGAGCGCGAGCTGCGCGCGCCCGCGGTCCCGGCGGCAGGCGAGACGGAGCTCGCGCGCATGCTGCGCGAGCGCGAGTTCGTCGTCTCGGTTCAGCTCGATCCCCCGCTCGGCGCGAACAACAGCGCTCTCGTCGAGGCGAGCCGCGCGCTGAAGGAGTCCGGCAAGGCCCACTTCGTCGACGTGAACGACAATCCCCGCGCCCGCGCCCGGATGAGCGGGATCATGGCGTCCGTCGCGATCGAGCGCGCCTGCGGGATCGAGACGATCCCGCACCTGACCACGCGCGACATGTCCATCA
>DATHTC010000201.1:0-1818 GCA_035463735.1 Gaiellaceae bacterium
ACGCCCGCGATCGTCCGCGTGGGGACCGGCGCGTGACACCCCCGCGCATCCGGCTTAACGCCTGGCCAATCGCCTCCGCACTAGGCTTCCGCGGATGACGACGGGGCAGGAGGAGGGGGCGGTCCGCGCCGAGCGGCACCGGCGTGCGACCGACGTGGCCGAGCGACTGCTCGGGAACGTCGAGTCCGTCGTCCACGGCAAGCGGCGCGAGGTGGAGCTCGTCGTCGCCGCGCTCGCCTGCCACGGGCACGTGCTGCTCGAGGACGTGCCCGGCACCGCGAAGACGGTGCTGGCGCGGGCGATCGCGCAGACGATCGATGGCGCGCGCCACGCGCGGATCCAGTGCACGCCCGACCTGCAGCCGAGCGACGCCACGGGACTCTCCGTCTACAACCAGCGCGAGCGCGACTTCGAGTTCCGGCCCGGGCCGATCTTCGCCAACGTCCTCCTCGTCGACGAGATCAACCGGGCGATGCCGAAGACGCAGTCGGCGCTGCTCGAGGCGATGGCCGAGCGGCAGGTCACCGTCGACGGCGCCACGCGCGAGCTCCCCGACCCCTTCCTGCTGCTCGCGACCGAGAACCCGATCGAGCACGAGGGGACGTTCCCGCTCCCGGAGGCGCAGCTCGACCGCTTCTTCCTCCGCACCTCGCTCGGCTACCCGCCGGCGGAGATCGAGCGCCAGATCGTGCGGGAGCAGCGTCACGGGCACCCGCTGGGGCGGCTCCGGCCGGCGGTGACGCTCGCCGAGGTGCGGCTGCTGCAGGAGGCCGTCGAGGACGTCTACGTCGACGCGCTCCTCGAGGGGTGGCTGATCGACCTCGTCCGCGCGACGCGGGAGCTCGACGACGTCGCGATCGGCGCCTCCGTCCGCGGCAGCCTCGCGCTCGAGCGGGCGGTGCGCGCGTGGGCGCTGCTGCGCGGGCGCGACCACGTCGTGCCGGAGGACGTGGAGGAGCTGTTCCTGCCGGTGCTCGGCCACCGCGTGATCTTCTCGACGCCGTTCCTCGTCGAGCTGCGCCGGATCGGCCGCACCGCGGCGCTCGAGCGGTTCCGGGCCGCGTGCCTCGAGTGCGCGCCGCGGCCGGATCCGGAGGCGCCGCCCGGCCCGCTCTCGCTCGTGCGCGACGGAGGCGCGGAGCCATCTCCCTCGGCGACCTGACCTTCCCGCTCGTCCCGCGCCACCGGCTGCTCGGGCTGGCGTTCGGGGCGATGCACTCCGCGCGGCGGGGGCTCGGCTCCGACGTCGCGGGCTCGCGGCCGTACCGGCCGGGCGACGACGTCGACGCGATCGACTGGGCGGCGTCGGCGCGGCTGTCGTCGGCACGCGGCACGGACGAGTTCGTCGTCCGCGAGCGGTACGCGGAGGAGGCGCCGCGCGTCGTCGTCGTGTGCGACCGCCGCCGCGGGATGGGGCTCTACCCGCCCGAGCTGCCGTGGCTCGCGAAGCCCGACGCGGTGCGGGTCGCCGTCGAGCTGATCGTCGCCTCGGCCGCGCGCTCGCGCGGCTTCGCCGGCTACGTCGACGTCGCGGGCGAGGAGCCGTACTGGGAGCCGCCGCGCGCCCAGGCCTCCGTCGAGCGGGCCGAGGAGTGGCTCGGGCGCGGCGGGTACGAGGGCCGGGACGACGCGCTCGCGACGGCACTGGCGCACCTCGAGGAGCACGCGCGCGCCGTCCCCTCCGGCTCCTTCGTCTTCGTGCTCTCGGACTTCCTCGTCGAGCCGCCCGCGGACGTGTGGCTGCGCTCCACGCAGCGCCGCTGGGACGTGGTGCCCGTCGTCGTCCAGGACCCGACCTGGGAGCGGAGCTTCCCGGAC
>DATHTC010000202.1:0-2748 GCA_035463735.1 Gaiellaceae bacterium
ACTACGCCGCGAGCGACGATCCGGCGGACGTCGAGGTCGCGCACGAATCCGACGGCTACGTCAACCGCTGGTTCCTCGACGCGATCTACCGCGGCGCCGACCCCGACGACATGCGCGGGCGCTACGAGTCGCTGATCGGACCCCTCGACTTCGTCCGCGACGGCGACCTGGAGACGATCGCGGCGCCGACGGACTACCTCGGCGTCAACTACTACGCGCCGCGCGTGATCCGGGCGGCGCCGGGCGACGCGCCTTGGCCGTGGCGGGTCGTGGTGCCCGAGGGCGTCCGCACGACCGGCGGCTTCACGGACGGCGCCGCGCGGACGGAGGCGGGGACGCCGATCGTCCCGGCCGCGCTCACCGACCTGCTCGTCCGGATCCGCGACGACTACGGCGACCCGCCGATCCTGATCACCGAGAACGGCGCCGTCTTCGGAGAGCCGGTCCACGACCGGCGCCGGATCGAGTTCGTCCACGACCACCTCGTCGCCGTGCTCGACGCACGCGACCGAGGCGTCCGCATGCTGGGCTACTGCCACTGGTCGCTCATGGACAACTTCGAGTGGGCGCTCGGCTACGCGCAACGCTTCGGGCTCGTCCACGTCGACTACGAGACGCAGGCGCGGACGGTGAAGGACAGCGGCCGCTGGTACGCGCGGGTCGCGATGGCGAACGCGCTCCCCGAGCCGGAGGAGGCGCGGTGAGGCTCGCCGTCGTCGGTGCCGGCTCCACCTACACGCCCGAGCTCGTGGACGGGCTCGTGCGCATGCGCGACCTCCTCCCGCTCGACGAGCTCGCCCTCCACGACGTCGACGAGGCGCGGCTGGCCACGCTGGCGGCGATGACGCAGCGGATGCTCGACCGGAGCGCGCACCCGGCGCGGGTCAGCCGGACGACGCGGCTGGAGGACGCGGTGGAGGGCGCGGACGCGGTCCTGATCCAGCTCCGCGTCGGCGGCCAGGCCGTGCGCGTCGTCGACGAGCGCGCGCCGCTCGCGTGCGGCTGCCTGGGCCAGGAGACGACGGGCTACGGCGGCCTCGCGAAGGCGCTGCGGACGGTGCCCGTCGTGCTCGACGTCGCGGAGCGTGCCCGCCGTGTCGCGCCCGACGCCTGGATCGTCGACTTCACGAACCCGGTCGGGATCGTGACGAAGGCGCTCCTGGACGACGGGCACCGAGCCGTCGGGCTCTGCAGCGCGGCGATGGTGTTCCAGCGCCACTTCGCGAGCATCCTCGGCGTCGCGCCCGAGCGGGTCGAGCTCGACCACCTCGGCCTCAATCACCTGACGTGGGAGGTGGGCGTGCGCCTCGACGGCCGCGACGTGCTCGCGAGCCTCGTCGGCGAGCACGTGGAGCGCGTCGCGCCCGCGACGGGGCTCCCGCCCGACCTCGTGCGCCGGCTCGGCGTCGTGCCCTCGTACTACCTCCACTACTTCTACGAGCACGACGCCGTCGTCGAGCACCAGCGGTCTCATCCCTCGCGCGCCGAGGAGGTGGCGGAGATCGAGGCGGAGCTGCTGGCGCTGTACGCGGATCGCGCGCTCGCGGAGAAGCCGGAGCTGCTCGGGCGCCGCGGCGGCGCCTACTACTCAGAGGCCGCGGTCGAGCTCCTTGCCAGCCTCTTCGGGCGCGGGCAGGGCGACCGCCACGTCGTCAACGTGCGGAACGAGGGCGCGCTGCCGTTCCTCGCGGACGACGCGGTGGTCGAGGTGCCGGCGCGCGTGACGCCGGCCGGGGTGGAGCACGTCGCGCTGCCGGCGCTCGACCCGCTGCACCGCGGGCTCGTCGCGCACGTCTCCGCCTACGAGGACCTCGCGCTCGACGCCGCGCTGCGCGGCGGGCGGGAGCGCGTCTTCCGGGCGCTGCTCGCACACCCGCTGATCGCGCAGGCGTCCGTGGCGGACCGGCTGGCGGACACGCTGATCGAGGCGAACCGGGAGTTCCTCGCGTGGGCGTAGTCGTCGGCGTCGACGGCGGCAACACGAAGACCGACCTCGTCGTCGCGAGCGTCGAGGGCGAGCCGCTCGCGTACCTGCGCGGGCCCGGAAGCAGCGCGCACGGCCCCGGCGGTCCGCACGGCGCGGTCGCGGTCGTCGCGCACCTCGCCGCGCGGGCGCCGCTGTCGCCGCCGGCGGAGCACGGGGCGTTCTTCCTGTGCGGCGCGGACGTCCCGGCCGACTTCGAGCAGCTCGCCCTCGCGCTCGTCGCGCAGCCGTGGGTGCGGCGCGTGAGCGTGGACAACGACACCTTCGCCCTGCTCCGGGCCGGCAGCGAGGCCGCCGACGCCGTCGCGGTCGTCTGCGGCGGAGGGATCAACGCCGTCGGTCGGGCCGCCGACGGCCGCACGACCCGCTACCCGTCGCTCGGCTGGGAGACCGGCGACTGGGGTGGCAGCGAGGACCTCGGGCGCGACGTCCTCTTCCACGCGGCCCGGGGCGAGGACGGGCGCGGGGAGCCCACGGCGCTCACGGCGCTCGTCAGCTCGCACTTCGGGCTCCCGACGGCCGGGGCCGTCGGCGAGGCCGTGCACTACGGGCGCCTCCGGGCCGAGCGGCTCGGCGAGCTCGCCGCCGGCGTGGTCACGGCCGCGGCCGGCGGCGATGCCGTCGCGCGTGGCCTCGTCGAGCGGCTCGCCGACGAGATCGCGCTGATGGCGGCGCGGGCGCTGCGCGACCTCCGGCTCGCCGAGGCCGAGGTCGTGCTCGGCGGCGGCATGCTGCGGGCGGGCGAGGGGTCGCTCCACGACGCG
>DATHTC010000203.1:0-3949 GCA_035463735.1 Gaiellaceae bacterium
CGCGGTCGAGGCCGGCTCGATCACCTCGCTGATCGGCCCGAACGGCGCGGGCAAGACGACGCTCTTCAACATCGTCACCGGCTTCGTGCGCGCCGACGGCGGCACCGTGGCGCTCGCCGGGGAGCGGGTCGACGGGCGGCCGCCCCACGTGCTCGCGCGCCGCGGCCTCGTGCGGACGTTCCAGACGCCGAGGGCGCTCACGCGGATGACCGTCCTCGAGAACGTGCTCGTGGGCGGCCCGGCCCATCCCGGCGAGCACGTCTGGCGACTCGTGGCGACCCCGCGCGCCGGCCGCAGGCGAGAGGCCGAGCTCCGTGAGCGCGCGCTCGAGCTGCTGCGGCTCGTCCGCCTCGAGGCCGCCGCGGACGACTACGCCGGGACGCTGTCGGGCGGGCAGCGGAAGCTCCTCGAGCTCACCAGGGCGCTCATGACGGAGCCGCGGCTGCTGCTCCTCGACGAGCCGATGGCCGGCGTGAACCCGACGCTCGCGCTCCAGCTCCTCGACCGCATCCGCACGCTGCGCGACGAGCAGGGCCTCACCTTCCTGCTCATCGACCACGACCTCGACGTCGTCATGTCCGTCAGCGACCACGTGATCGTGATGAACGAGGGCCGCGTGATCGCGGCCGGCACCCCGGACGAGGTGCGCGCGAACCCCGTCGTCGTCGACGCGTATCTGGGAACACACGGGCCGGGAGCGCCGTGAGCACCGAAGCGCCCGTCCTCACCGCCCGCGACCTCTCCGCCGGGTACGGCGAGCTCGAGATCCTCCACGGGGTCTCGATCGCCGTCCCGCGCGGCGGGTTCGTCTCGGTGATCGGGCCGAACGGCGCCGGCAAGTCGACGCTGCTGAAGGCGATCTACGGGCTCGCCGACCGGCGCGCCGGCAGCGTTCGCCTCCACGTCGACGGAGACGACGTCGAGCTGGCCGGGGTCCCGCCCCACGAGCTGACGCGACTCGGGCTGAACTACGTGCCGCAGCTCGACAACGTGTTCCCGAACATGTCGGTGCAGGAGAACCTCGAGATCGGCGCCGTGCTCGCGCGGAAGCGGCTGGCGGCGCGCCTCGAGGCGATCTTCGACGCGTTCCCGCTGCTCGAGCGGCGCCGGCGGCAGCGCGCCGGAACGCTCTCGGGAGGCGAGCGGCAGATGCTCGCGCTCGCGCGCGCCCTGATGCCGGAACCCCGGCTGCTCCTGCTGGACGAGCCGTCGGCGGCGCTCGCGCCGGCGGTCGTCGACCAGCTGTTCGAGCGCCTCGTGGAGATCAACCGGTCGGGGATCGCGATCCTGATGGTCGAGCAGAACGCGCGCCGCTCGCTCGCGCTCTCCGACTACGCGTACGTGCTCGAGCTCGGGCACAACCGGTTCGAGGGGCCGGGGCCGGCGCTGCTCGACGACCCGAAGGTGGTCGAGCTCTACCTCGGCGGCCGCGCGCGCGGCTAGCAGCTACCGCTCGAGCTGCGCGTCCACCTCGACCTCGACGAGCATCTCCTCGGCGACGAACCCCGCCACGTAGAAGGTCGTGTTCGCGGGGTCGACGCCCCCGAGCAGCTCGCGATGCGCGCGGACGGCCTCCCGCCAGTCCGCCTCCCGCGTCAGGTACAGGCGGGTCCGGATCACGTCCTCGCGGCGGCCGCCGAGCTCCTCGACCGCCGCGAGCGCCCGCTCGAGGGACCGCCGCGTCTGCCCGTACGTGTCGCCCGGATGCCCGACCGCGCCGTCGGCGGCGACGTCCCCCGTCCCGCTGACGGCGATCCGGTCGCCGTGCCGCGCCGCACGGGAGTAGCCGGCGGCGGCCTCGAAGCCGCCGCCGTCGCGGAAGCGGCTACTCACTCTCGCCGAACGTGAAGGTCGTCTGGGTCGACACCTCGCCGCCCGTGAACTGCCACACCTCGTAAATGGCCGAGCCGGGGTCGCCGTTCTCGTCGAAGTTCACCGGGCCCCAGGCGCCCTCGTAGTCGATGTCCTTGCCGTCGAGCAGGTCCTGCACGGCCTGGTCGAGCTCCTCGAAGGTGTACTTCTCGCCGGGCGGGCCCGAGACGGCGGCCAGCTCCTCCTTGACGTCGGCGCCCTCGGCCGAGCCCGCCTTGAGCGCGGCGAGGAACGCGAGCATCACGCCGTCGAACGACGCGCCCTCGAAGCCCGTGAGCGGCGTGCCCTCCTTCGCCTCCGCGGTGAAGAGCGTGTCGAAGGCGTCGCGGGCGGGAGCGTCCTCGGACGTCGGGGCAGTGCCGCGGAGCCCCTCGGTCGCCTGCGCCCCGACCTCCTTCAACGCGTCCGCGTTCCGCATCGCCTCGGTCATGAACGTCTTCGCCGGGTCCCAGCCGCCGGCCCGGACCAGCGCCGGCCCCATCTTCGCGAACGTCTCGGGGAAGTCGATGATCACCCAGCCGTCGGGGTTCCCGGCGGCCAGCTGCTGCGCCTCCGTGTCGAGGTTCGCCGCCTCGGGGTTCCACGTGACGGAGGCGCCGACCGAGCCGCCGCCCTCCTCCCAGCCGTCCTCGAAGAGCTGCTTCAGCGCCGTGCCGAAGGCGTCGTTGCGAGCGCCGACGTTGATCGTCGCGTCGGCGCCGAACCCGTCCGCCACCGCATCGACCAGCGCGCTCCCCTGGAGCGTGTCGGAGGAGAGGATCCGGAACACGTAGCCGTCGTCCTCGAGGTCGGTGATCTCCGGCGCGGTCGACGTGGGCGAGATGAGCACGACCTCGTTCGGGACCGCGACCGACTGCGCGATCGGGATCGTCACCGAGCTCGCCATCGTCGCCAGCAGCACGCTGGCGTCGTCGGTCTGGACGAGCTTCGTCGCCGCCTCGACGCCGGCCTGCGACTTGCCGCCGTCGTCCTCGACCGCCACGAGCTCGACGGTCACGTCGGACAGGCCCTTCGCCGACAGCGCCTCCTGGATCTGCTCGACCGCGATCCGGGCAGCCTCGGCCTGCGACGGCCCGAACGAGGCGAGGTCGCCCGTCAGCGGCAGGACGGCGCCGATCCTGAGGTCGAACGCCGGCGCGGCCGCCGCACCCTCGTCGGTCGCCGCAGCCGTGTCGCCCGGCGTTCCCTCCTCGTCGTCGTCGCCACCGCAGCCGGCCGCCAGGAGCGAGGCGACGACCACGAGCGTGAGTGCGAACAGCCGGAGCGGCGCGGACATGCTTGCCTCCTCGAACGGGATCGCGGTGTGGCGACTATACGGCGGCTAGCGCAGGGCCGGAAGGACGCGCGACACCAGCAGCTCGACCCCGCGCCGGTGCGTGAGCCCGTGCGGTGTCCCGAACTCGACGCGCAACGCCCCAGCGTCATACACGGCCTGCGCCTGCGCCGCGACCTGCTCGGGCGTCCCCGAGAAGGCGAGCCGGTCGAGCAGCTCGTCCGGGATCAGCGCGCCCGCGGCGGCGGCATCACCCGCATCGACGAGCGCCTTCACGCGCTCCACGAGCGCCTCGTCGGCCCCGAGCGTCGGGTCCCGCCCGGCGACGACCGGGAAGTAGAGCGCCGCCTCGGCGCGCGCGCGGCGGCGCGCCGCGGGGCCGTCCTCGTCCACGACCGTCACCGCGCCGACCACGATCCGGACGCGGTCGTTGCCGATCCGTGCTCGCATGGCCGGGACGAGGGCCGGGTTCGCGGTGCCGCCGATCTTCAGCTCGTCCGCGACCTCGCCGGCGAGCGCGGCCAGCCGCTCGCTCCAGGTGCCGATCGAGAGCGGCACGCGCGGCCGGAGCGGCTCGTACCGGAGCCGCGCACCCGGCGCCAGCGAGAAGCGGTCGCCCTCGAACCCGCTCGCGTCGCCGGCCAGGAGCCGCCGGACGACCTCCACCGCCTCGCGGAGCGCCCTCACCGGCCGCGACGTGTCGAGCCCGAGCTCGTCGAGCCAGGCGCCGCGGACGAGGCCGAGGAAGGCCCGGCCTCCCGAAGCCGCGTCGAGCGCCGCCGTCTGGCCCGCGATCTCGACGGG
>DATHTC010000204.1:0-5576 GCA_035463735.1 Gaiellaceae bacterium
GCGGCGACGCCCCCGAACCGCTTCACGACGCGGCGCACCTCGAGCAGCGGCGGCCCGTCCGCCGGGGCCAGCGGCCGCGGGTCGGCGACGCGGACCAGCGGCCGCTCGAGCCGCTGGCCGACGGTGGCCGCCGTCGCGCGCTCGCGCCGCCTCGTGCGCAGCTCTGCGAGGCTCGGGATGATCCCGCGCGGCAGCAGCAGCACGATCCCGCCGAGCAGCGCGCCGTAGAGGACGAGGCGCCGCGGCCCGGCGAGCACCTCGTAGTTGTTCGTGATCTCGTTCATCGGCTCGAAGATGAACGCGCCGAGCACCGGCCCCCAGATCGTGCCGCGACCTCCGAGCAACGCCGCGAGCACGATCTGGACGCTGACGACGATCCGGAACATCCCGCGCGGGTCGATGAACGTGAGGTAGTAGGCGTAGATCCCGCCGGCGGCGCCGATGAACACGGCGCTCGCGATGAACGCGAGCACCTTGTAGACGGACGTGTTGATCCCGACGCTCGCCGCCTTGCTCTCGTCCTCGCGGATCGCGATCAGCCCCATCCCGAGCTTCGTGCGCCGGATCCACCAGGAGAGGGCGATCGAGAGCGCGAGCAGCCCGAGGAGCGAGTAGTAGAAGGGCCAGTTCTGGTAGGCCACGTCCCACTGCGGCAGGGGCAGCGTCAGCCCGTGGTTGCCGTTCGTGAGCTCGGACCAGTTCAGCGTCACGAGTTGCATCACGAACAGGAACGCGATCGTGAGGATCACGAACGCGTGACCGCGCGTCCGCATCAGCACGGCACCGACGACGGCGGCGAAGATCCCGGCGACGACCGCCGACACGGGGACGAACCAGAACGGCGAGGCGCCGTCGAACACGCGGAGCGAGAAGAGCGCCGTCGTGTACGCGCCGATGCCGAGGAACGCGCTGTGGCCGAGCGACACGTAGCCCGTGAAGCCCGAGATGATGTTCCACCCGCTCGCCATGATCGCGAGCAGCGTGGAGAGGATGATCATGTTCTGGTAGTAGAGGTCGTCCGAGACGAGCGGGTACACGAGCAGCCCGGCGGCTGCGAGCGCGATCAGCCCGTGCATCCCACGCTCCAGGGTCAGCCGCCCTCGGAGCGCCTCGCTCACACGACCACGTCCTCGCGGAGCTTCGCGCCCATGATCCCCTGCGGCCGCGCGAGCAGGACGACCATGATCACCGCGTAGGGCACCATCGTCGCCCACCGCGGCGAGATGTACGTGGCCGTCAGCGTCTCCGACACGCCCATCGCGAGCGCGCCGATGACGGCGCCCGGCAGGCTGCCCATCCCGCCGAGCACGATGATCCCGAGCAGGCGCGAGATCCAGATGTAGTGCGACCCGGGCAGGAACGGGTAGAGGACGCTCGCGATCGCGCCGCCGGCGCCGGTGGTGGCGACGCCGATCGCGAACGTCAGCGCCGCGACGCTGCGGGCGTTCACGCCGACGAGCCGCGCCGAGGAGACGTTCTCGGACACGGCGCGGATCGCGCGGCCGAGCCAGGTGCCACGCAGGATCGCGTAGAGGGCGCCGAGCACGCCGACCGCGATCAGGCAGCCGTACACCTGCGCCTTCGGGAAGTAGAAGTCGCCGAGCCGGTACGACGAGGCGAAGTAGTCGGGGGTGGCCGAGTGCGAGGTCGTGGACCACGCGATCCCCATGAAGCCCTCGATCACGAGCGCGAGCGCGAACGTCAGCAGCACGGACGTCGACGCCGGCTTCCCCGAGATCCACTGGATCGTCGTCCGGTAGATCGCCCAGCCGACGGCGAACATGATCGGTGTCGTGATCACGGCGGCGAGCAGCGGGTCGACGCCGTAGTCGGTCCACAGGGTCCACGCGAGGAACGCCGCGAAGATCAGCAGCGCGCCCTGGGCGACGTTGATCACGTCCATGACGCCGAAGATCAGCGTCAGCCCGGACGCGAGCAGCGCGTACACGCCGCCGATCAGCAGGCCGAGGATGAGGACCTGGACGAGCTGGGTCACGTTGCCCACTCAGGAGCGGGAAGGAGGAGGAGCGCGCTCCCCGGCGCGCTCCTCCGTCCCCGCGGCCAGGCCGCTACTGGCCCCAATTCGGCTTCGGGTTCACGATCGTGTCGCTGGTGGCCGCGTCCTCCGGCAGCACGATCTCCTCGTCGCCGTTCTGCCACTGGGCGAGCAGGAACGCCTGCTCCGGTGCACCCGTCTCGTCCCAGCTGAGCGTGCCGAGGATCGTCTCCACCTCGTTCGCGTGGAGCCAGTCCGCGAGCGCCTTCTGGTCGTCGATGGAGCCCACCGCCTCGACCGCCGCCTGGAGCACCTGCGCCGCCGCGAACGCGTCGGCCGCGTCCTCCGCCGGCTCGGCGTCGTACTTCGCCTGGTACGCCGCGAGGAACTCCTCGTTCCCCGGCGTGTCGGCGTCCGGGTGGTAGCTGAGCGCGTAGAAGACGCCCTCGGTGTTCTCGACGCCGACGCCGTTCGAGTACTGGTCGGCGAACGACGGGGACGACGCCTGGAAGTACTGCTTCGGGCTATAGCCGACCTTCACGAGCGACCGCGTCAAGTTGACGCCGTCCTCGAGCCCGGCCGAGCCCTGCGCGATCACGTCCGGCTTCTGCGCCGCGATCGCGGACGCGATCGCGTCGAAGTTCTTCGTCTCCGGCGGGTACACCTCGCTGTAGACGGTCTCGACGCCGGCCCCCTCGAGCCCGTTCTGGATGCCCTCCGCGACGGGGCCGCCGAACGGGTCGTCGGCGATCACGTAGGCGGCCGTCTTCGGCTTCTCGTCGTCGGACAGGCCCGACACCCACTCCACGAACAGGTCCGCCTGGTGCGGGGCGGTCGCCTGCTGCGCGAAGAAGAGGTACTCGAAGCCGCGGTTGAACATCTCGGGCGAGCCGCCGGCCGGCTCCACGTACAGCATGCGGTTCCGCTCGGCGACGGCGGACGCCGGGATGTTCAGCAGCGACGAGAACGTCCCCAGGAGCAGGTCGACCTCGTCGCGCTGGATCAGGGCGTTGTAGTCGGCGACGACGACGTTCTGGTCGCTCTGGTCGTCCTTGATCACCATCTCGACAGGACGGCCGAGCAGGCCGCCGTCCTCGTTCACCATCTCCTGCCAGAGCTCGTAGCCCTGCTTCGCCGCCACACCCGGCTCCGAGAAGTCGCCGGTGAGGGGGAGCGAAGCGCCGATCCGGATGGGCTCGCCGCTTGCCTGCGTCCCGGCCGCCTCGGTCCCGGTGCCGCCGGCCTGGTCGTCGTCGTCGTCGCCGCCGCACCCGGCCGCCGTGACCGCGAGCGCGAGCACGAGCGGGAGGACGAGGAGCCAGACGAAACGTCTCATGTGCTGACCTCCGTAGTGAAACGACGTGGTTGCCGACCTGCGACCCTGCGTGTCCAGCCGCTCCTGCCTCCCTTCTCCCCCCGCCGCCTCAGAGCGGCCTCCGGTTGAACGTGACGAGCTTCAGCTCCGTCATCTCCTCGATCGCGTAGCGCAGGCCCTCGCGCCCGAACCCGGACTGCTTCACGCCGCCGTACGGCATGTGGTCGACGCGGAACGTGGGCACGTCGTTGACCATCAGCCCGCCGACCTCGAGCTCGTCCCAGGCGAGGTCGACGACGCGCAGGTCGTTCGTGAACAGCCCCGCCTGCAGCCCGAAGTCGCTCGTCCCGGCCGCCCGGATCGCGTCCTCGACGCGCTCGAAGCGGATCAGGCCGAGGAGCGGCGCGAACGCCTCGTTGCACGCGACCTTCATCTCCTCCCGCACGTCCGCGAGCGCCGTCGGCGCGACGAGGTTCCCCTCGCGCGTGCCGCCGACGAGGACGCGCGCGCCGGCGTCCGTCGCCTCGCGCAGCCACGCCTCGACCCGGTCGGCGGCGGCGGTGTCGATCAGGGGGCCGACGTCGGTCTCCTCCTCGAGCGGGTCGCCCGCGCGCAGCGCCCGCAGCCGCTCCACGACCGCCGGCACGAGCTCGTCCCAGCGGTCCGCGTGGACGTAAACGCGCTGGACGGAGATGCACGACTGCCCGGACTGCACCGTCGCGCCCCAGGCGATCCGCTCGGCCGCGTACGCGACGTCGGCGTCGCGGTGGACGATCACGGCCGCGTTGCCGCCGAGCTCGAGGGTCACGCGCTTGCGCCCGGAGCGCGCCTTCAGCGCCCAGCCGACGGCCGGGCTGCCGGTGAAGGTCAGCAGCTTGAGCCGCTCGTCCTCCACGAGCGGCGCCGCGTCCTCGGTCGTCGACGGCACGACCGCGATCCCGCCCTCGGGCCACCCGGCCTCGAGCACGATCTGCGCGAGCAGGAACGACGACACGGGGGTCTGGGACGCGGGCCGCAGCACGATGGGGTCGCCGGCCGCGAGCGCGGGCGCGACCTTGTGCGCGACGAGCATCAGCGGGAAGTTGAACGGCGTGATCCCGGCCATCGGGCCGAGCGGGACGCGGCGCACGTGCGCCGTCCGCCCGTCGTTGCCGGGGATCCAGTCGAGCGGGACGAGCTCGCCGTAGAGGCGCTTCGCCTCCTCGGCGGCCACGCGGAACGTGAACGCGGCGCGGTCGGCCTCGAGGCGAGCGTGCTTGATCGGCTTGCCGCCCTCGAGCGAGATCGTGCGCGCGAGCTGCTCGCGACGCTCGACGAGCAGCGCCGCCACGCGCTCGAGCACCTGCTCGCGCTGCCACGACGGCAGCTTCCGCGTCGTCTCGAACGCCTCCACCGCGGCCGCGATCGCCGCCTCGACCTCGGGCGGCCCCGCGCGGTGCACGGTCGCGACCGCGCGCCCGTCCCACGGGCTGCGGACGACGTACGCGACGCGCGTCTCGACGGGGCGGCCGCCGACGAGGGGCGCGAAGGTGCCGAGCTCGGTCGCCTGCTCCGTGTCGGCGCGCTCGACGTCCGCGCTCCTGAGCCGGTGCTCGGTCGCGCTCACGTCAGCTCACCAGCGCCGCCGGCTCCTCCAGGAGCCCGGCCAGCGTGTCGAGGAAGGCGGCGCCCCGGGCGCCGTCGACGACCCGGTGGTCGAAGGACAGCCCGAGCGTGATCGTGGGACGGACGGCGGGAGCGCCGTCCACGGCGACGACGCGGTCGACGACGCGGCCGACGGCGAGGATCGCCGCCTGGGGGGCGTTCACGATCGCGAGGAACGCGTCGACGCCGTACATCCCGAGGTTGGAGATCGTGAACGTCCCGCCCTGGACGTCCTCGGGGCGGAGGCGGCCCGCGCGAGCGGCCTCGACGAGGCGCGCGCGCTCCGCCCCGAGCTCTTGCAGGCTCAGCAGGTCG
Source organism: Gaiellaceae bacterium (assembly GCA_035463735.1). Classification (GTDB taxonomy): domain Bacteria; phylum Actinomycetota; class Thermoleophilia; order Gaiellales; family Gaiellaceae; genus DATHTC01. The sequence continues at coordinate 5,271 of DATHTC010000204.1, forward strand.
GCGCCGTGCACGACGGGGACCACCAGCCCGTCGTCGGTCGCGACGGCGATGCCGACGTCGATCCGGTCGTGGGCGACGATCGCCCCGTCGCGCCACGACGCGTTCACCCGCGGGTGCTCCGCCAGCGCGGCGGCGCACACGCGGACGAGCAGGTCGGTGACGGTGACTGCGTCGCCCCCGGGGCGCCGCCGGACCGCCTCGAGCCAGGCGCGGAGCCGGCCGGCGTCGGCCTCCCGCAGCAGGAAGAAGTGCGGCACGCCTGCCCAGCTCGCGGCCGTCCGCTGCGCCATCCGCGCCCAGACGGCG
>DATHTC010000205.1:0-3213 GCA_035463735.1 Gaiellaceae bacterium
CAGGAGCTCGACATCGCCGACATCCAGGTGCCGGCCTCGCGCGTGGCGATCATGACGCTGCTCGCGACGGTCGCCGTCGTCGCGTTCCTCTCGCTCCTGTCGCCCCCGCTCGCGCTCGCGGGACTGCTCACGCCGCTCGTCAGCCGCAGCGTGATCAAGCGGCGCGTGTCGAAGGTGCGGAACGAGTTCGCCGACCAGCTGCCGCCGAACCTCCAGGTCCTCGCCTCGGCGCTCCGTGCCGGGCACAGCTTCGCGGGCGCGCTGACGGTCACGCTCGACAACGCGCACGATCCGATGCAGCGAGAGCTGCGGCGTGCCATCACCGACGAGCAGCTTGGCGTGCCGATGGACGAGGCGATCCGCCGCGTCGCCGACCGGATGAAGAGCCGCGACCTCGAGCAGGTCGCCCTCCTCGCCGAGCTCCAGCGGACGACGGGCGGCAACGCCGCCGAGGTCCTGGACGTCGTCGTCGGCACGGTGCGCGAGCGCGCCGACATCCGGCGGCTCGTCCGGACGCTCACGGCCCAGGGCCGCATGGCCCGATGGATCCTCACGGCGCTGCCGGCGGTCGTCGGGCTCTTCACCTTCATGATGCAGCCCGACGTGATGAAGCCGTTCCTGACGAGCACCGCCGGTCAGATCGCGCTGGTCGTCGCCGGGGTGCTCGTCGCAGCGGGCTCCATGATGATCCAGCGAATCGTCGACATCGAGGTGTAACGGGATGATCCTCTTCTTCGTCGCAGGCATCGTGCTGACCGGGCTGTCGCTCGCGCTGCTCGTTCGCACGCTTGCGTTCTCGCGCCTCCGGAACCGCGAGGTGCTCGCCCAGATCGGGGCGTACGGCTTCGACGCCGCCGTGCTGACGGCCCCCGAGCGGCGCGAGAGCCGCCGCCTCCTCTCCGATCTCGCCTCCCGACTCGGCGAGATGGTCGAGCACCGGATCGGCCCGTCCCGGCAGCGGGAGCTGCGGACGCTGCTCAACTCCGCCGGCTTCTACCGCACGACCGTGACCCGCTACCTCGGGTACCGGATCCTTGCGGCGACGGCCGCGCCGGCGTTCGTCCTGCTGCTTGCGCTCACCGGGGGCACGCCGGGGCCGTCCCTGCTGCTGGCCGTGACCGCGCTGACGGCGGTCGGCTGCGTTCTGCCGTCGTTCGCGCTCAAGCGGCGCGCGCGCGCGCGGACGCAGCGGATCGACTACGAGGTGCCCGAGCTCGTCGACCTGCTCGTGACGACGGTCGAGGCGGGCGTCGGCTTCGCCGCCTCGCTGCAGATCAGCGCCCGCCGGACCCGGGGGCCGCTCGGCGACGAGCTGCGGCTCGCGCTCCGCGAGCAGAGCATGGGCCTGACGATCGACGAGGCGCTGCGCAACATGCTCGAGCGCACGCGGACGAGCGTCTCGCTGCGAGCATTCGTCCAGGCGATCATCCAGGGCGAGAAGCTCGGCGTCTCGATCGGCAAGATCCTCCGCGACCTCGCGGTCGACATGCGGAAGCGCCGGCGCCAGATGGCGGAGGAGCGGGCGCAGAAGGCCCCGACGAAGCTGCTCTTCCCGCTCGTGTTCCTGATCCTGCCGGCGTTGTTCATCATCATCCTCGGCCCCGCGCTGCACGCCATGGGGAACTCGCTGGGCTGAGGGGGCCGCGTGTCGCTCGACCGCGGTCAAGTCACGGCGCGAGGCTGCCGATGAGAGGGCGTGTCCTCGTCGACGCAGCAGTTCCTCCTCGCGCTCGTGGTCGCATCGGCGCTGCTCGCGGCATGGTTCTTCGTGCGCTTCCCGCGCCTGGCCCCCACGGGGAACCGCGGGGTGACGCTCGGCCTGCTCGGCATGTTCGCGGTCTTCGGCGTGACCCCGACGGCCGTGATGGTCGTCGGGGAGCCGCTCGGAGCCGTCGCCGCCGCGTTCCTGGTGGTGCTTCCGGCGTGCGTGTACATCTTCCTCGCGTGCATCTGGCTTCTCGCATACGTCCGGCGCGGGATCTCCCCGTACCTGAGGTAGCGGCCGCAGCGAGGTCGCCGAAGGGTGCCGTCGTCTCACCCCTCTGGCAGGCGCCGACCGGCCGTCTGCGCAGGTATCCCTAGGTCATGAGCGTCGCCGCGAAGGCCGTCGTCGCCGAGGCTCGCGCCGCGAGGAGGAGCAGGCTGCTCGACCGGTTCGGCGACAGCGGCCTCGTCGTCGCGGTGGTGCTCGCAGGCGCGCTCCTGCCCGTCGTCGCGATCAACCGCCTGATCTCCACGGACGGGTGGCTGGCCCTCGTCTCCGGCCGGCTGATCGTCGACCACGGGCTCCCCTCGACGAACACGCTGACCGTGCTCGGTGCGGGTCGGCCGTGGGTCGATCAGCAGTGGCTCGCGCAGGTCGCGCTCTACGGCCTCGAGCGGCTGGGCGGGCTCCGGCTCGTGCTCTTCGGCCATGTCGCCCTGACGTTCGCGGCGCTCGCGATCGCGGCCGGGGTCGCGAGGAGACGGGGTGCGCGCCCCGAGGCGCTCGCGCTCGTGACGTTCGTGGCGATGCTGCCGTTCCTGCTCGCGACGTTCGGCGTCCGCACGCAGACGCTCGTGTACGCCCCGTTCGCGGTGCTGCTCGGGCTCGTCACGTCTCGCGCCCAGCTCACGTGGCCGCGGACGCTCGGACTCGTCGGGATCCTCGCCGTCTGGGCGAACCTCCACGGCTCGGTCCTCGTCGCGACGGCGCTCGTGTCCCTGCGCGGCCTGCTCGAGCTCAGCTCGAGCGCGGGGCGCCGCGACCCGCGCGCGTGGGCGCTCATCGTCGCGCCGTGGCCGGCGCTGTTCGCGACCCCCTATGCGCGGGACGTCCCCCACTACTACGTCGACACCGTCCTCAACCCCGGCTTCGGCCACCTCGCCCAGTGGCAGCCGACGACGCTGTCCGCCCTGTCCGCGCCGCTGTTCGCGCTCGCGTTCGGGTTCGTCTGGCTCCTGGCCCGCCGCCCGGGCGCGTACTCGACGTACGAGCGGCTCGCCGGCGGGGCGCTCCTCGCCCTCGCGCTGCTCGCGGTGCGGAACTGGGTGTGGTTCACCCTGTTCGCAGTGATGGTCCTGCCGCGGGGGATCGCGCGCGTCCCGGGCTTGCGGTCGTCGGCCGGGACCCGCCGCGTCAACGCCGCCGCCGGGCTGATCGCCGCCGCGCTGCTCACGTTCGCGGTCGCGGCGACGGCGACGCGGCCGGCGTCCTGGTACGAGGCCCAGTTC
>DATHTC010000206.1:0-4451 GCA_035463735.1 Gaiellaceae bacterium
CGTAGAAGGCGTCCTCGTCGAGCTCGAGCCAGCGCCGCAGCGTCCGTCCCGCGCGCCCGCGCCACGGCCGCCGCTCCTGGCCCTCCACGACCCCGGGCGCCTGCCCGAGGATGTACGCCCGCTGGCCCGGGCGGCCCTCGAACACGGGGAGCGACTCGAGCGGGTAGCCGGCCTCGGCGCAGGCGCGGCAGCGCGCGTTGTCCCGCTGGAGCGACGCGAGCGAGCGGTACGAGCTGCGGCGGACGGTCACGGGCGGCGCCGTAGAGTAGGCGCCGTGCTGCCGCTCGAGTCGGTGCCGAACTTCTCCGAGGGGCGCGACCGGGCGACGATCGACGCGATCGGCGAGGCCCTGGCGGGGCGGGCGCGACTGCTCGACGTCCACGCCGACGCCGACCACCACCGCTCGGTGTACACGGTGGTGGGCGCCGAGGACGAGCTCCAGGGCGCGCTCGTGGCCGCGGTCGCGGTTGCGAAGGAGCGGATCGACCTGCGCCAGCACGAGGGCGCCCACCCCCGCATCGGGGCCGCGGACGTCGTCCCGATCGTGCCGGTTCGGCCCGGGGACATGCCGCGCGCGAAACGCGCCGCCCGGCTGCTGGCGAAGCGGATCACGGCCGAGCTCGGGCTGACGACGTTCCTGTACGGCGAGGTGGGGGAGGGGCGCGGGCCCGCGTTCTTCCGTCGCGGCGGTCCCGAGGAGCTCCAGCGGAGGCTCGAGGCGGGCGAGCTCGCCCCCGCGTACGGGCCGCCGTGGCTCGACCCGGCGGCGGGGGCGGTCCTCGTGGGGGCGAGGCGGCCCCTGATCGCGTTCAACGTCAACCTGCGCGGGCCGGTCGAGACGGCGCGCGAGGTCGCCGCGCTCGTGCGCGAATCCGGAGGCGGCTTCCAGGGAGTCCGGGCGCTCGGGCTCGACCTCCCGCGGGCGGGGCACGCGCAGGTGAGCATGAACGTCGAGGACTGGGAGGCGGCGCGCCTGCACGAGATCGTCGCGCGGGTCGAGGCGGAGGCGGCGGCGCGCGGCGCCGAGGTGCTCGGCTCGGAGCTCGTGGGGCTGATGCCGGCGGGCGCGGCGGCGCAGGCGGCGGGTGCGATCCTGCGCCTCGACGCGTTCGACGTCTCGCGCGTGCTCGAGCTGCGGTTGCTCGAGGGATAGGAGGGAGCTGCGTGGATCGCGAGGAGTGGAACCGCCGCTACGGGGAGCGTGAGCTCGTGTGGACGGCCGAGCCGAACCGCTTCGTCGTCGCCGAGACGGCCGACCTGGCGCCGGGCGCGGCGCTCGACCTCGCGTGCGGGGAGGGGCGGAACGCGGTCTGGCTGGCGGAGCGCGGCTGGCGCGTCACCGGCGTCGACTTCTCCGACGTCGCGATCGCCAAGGCACGCGCGCTCGCGGAGCGGCGGGGCGTCGAGGGCGAGTGGGTCCTCGCCGATCTCGTCGGCTACCGGCCCGAGCCAGGCGCGTTCGACCTCGTCCTCCTCCTCTATCTCCAGGTGCCCGAGACGGAGCGGCGCCCGATCGTGCGCGCGGCCGCGGACGCGGTCGCGCCCGGCGGGACGTTCCTGCTCGTCGCGCACGACCGGCGGAACCTCGAGGACGGCCACGGCGGGCCGCAGTATCCGGAGGTGCTGTACACGCCGGAGGAGGTCGTCGCCGACCTGGCGGGCATCGACGGCATCGACGTCGAGCGTGCGGAGCTCGTGCGCCGGCCGGTGGCGACGGCGGAGGGCGAGCGGGTGGCGCTCGACGCCCTCGTGCGTGCGTCGCGCGCCGGCTAGGTCGATCGGAGCTCCCCGCGCGGCATGCGCGCGCGGAGGGCGACGGCCGCACCGGCGAGGCCGATCAGCGGGACGACAAGGGCGGCCGCGGCGAACACGGCCTGCGGCGCGACCACCGCGAACACGGGCGCGACGAGCACGAGCCCGGTCGCGTGGGCGCCGCGGTGGAAGAGCGAGATCAGTCCGGTCACGCGCCCGAGGACCTCGTCCCGCACGTCCTCCTGCGCCGCGGAGTACGCGAGCACGACCGCGGCGCTCTGGCCGATCCCGGCGAAGAACGCTCCCGCGGCCGCGACCGGCACCGACCCGGCGAGCGCGAGCAGCGCGTAGGCAGGCAGGTAGAGGCACCACGCGAGCAGGCTTCCGAGCGCCTTCCGGCGCACCGGCCGCCGCGCGAGCGCGACTCCGGCGGCGATCGCCCCGAGCGCGTAGCCGACCATCACGAGGGAGAAGCCGGCGGCGCCCTCGTCGAGCGACTCCCGCACGAGCTGCGGCACGCCGGCGATCCACGTGCCTGCGGTGACGGTCACGGCGAGCCCGATCGCGGCGATCGCGGCCGCGAGCATCGGCAGCGGACGCAGCGCGGCGAAGCCCTCGCGGATCCGCGGGCGCTGGTCGTGGGCGCCGATCGCGCGGGCGCGCGACGCGACGCCGGCGAGGAGCAGCGCGGAGACGAGGAACGAGACCGCGTTCACCGCGAAGAACGTCGAGAGCGGCAGGAACGCGAGCAGGAGGGCGGCGAGCGCCCAGCCGCCGACGCCGAGCGCGCTGTCCGTGGCCCGGACGAGGGCGTTCGCGCGCTGCACATGCTCGCGCTCCACGATCGACGGCAGGAACGCGCCGTACGCGGGCTCGAAGTAGTTCGCCGCCGTCTCCATCACGAAGGCTGCGACGACGAGCGCCCACAGCGGCAGGTCGCCTGCGAGGCCCGCGACGGCGATCGGCACGAGCGTCGCGCCGCGCACGACGTCGGCGCCGATCATCACCCGTCGCCGGTCGAGGCGGTCGGCCACGAGGCCGCCGTGGAAGCCGAAGACGAGCGCCGGGACGCTGTCCGCGAGGCGGACCGCGATCACGCCCAGCGGGCCGCCGGCCTCGAGCGCGAACCACATCAGCGCGATGTAGTGGAAGGCGTTCCCGAGCTCGCTGGCGGAGATCGCGAGGTACGTGCGGCGGAAGTCGCGTCGCCGCAGCAAGCCGAGCGCCCCCACCGCGTGCCGTGGCTCGAGCGGCTCGCCGAGCCGCGCCTCCTCGGGCTCGCCGGTGACGGGGTTGGCCACGGGGGCCAGTGTGCCGACCGGCTGTCTAGACTCGGTCCGATGGCGCAGCGGACGGCGGTGGCGCTCACCGGCGACGACCTCGTCGCCGACCACGTCTGGGACGTCGCCGTCGACGGGGCCGCCGTCGGCCTGTCCGACGAGGCGCGGACGAAGATCCGGGCTGCGCGGCAGCTCGTCGAGCGGGCGGCGCACGGGACGAGCGAGCACACCTACGGGATCAACACGGGCTTCGGCCGCTTCGTCTCGCGCACGATCCCGGACGAGCTCACGGAGGAGCTCCAGCTGCGCCTGCTGCGCAGCCACGCGTGCGGCGTCGGCGACCCGTACCCGCCCGAGGTGGTGCGCGCGGCGATGCTCCTCCGCGCGAACGCGCTCGCCAAGGGCTGCTCCGGGGCGCGCGTCGAGACCGTCGAGCTCCTCGTCGAGTGCCTCAACCGCGGCGTCCTCCCGCACGTGCCGTCGCGCGGCTCCGTGGGGGCGAGCGGCGACCTCGCGCCGCTGGCGCACCTCGCGCTGCCGCTCGTCGGCGAGGGGCGGGCGTGGGTCGGGGGCGAGCTCCTCGACGGTGCGGACGCGCTCGCGCGCGCGGGCCTCGAGCCGATCCGCCCGGCTGCCAAGGAGGGCCTGTCGCTGATCAACGGCACGCAGTTCATGGCGGCCGTCGGGGCCCTCGGGATCGTGCGCGCGCGCCGGCTCGCGAAGGCGGCCGACCTCGCGTGCGCGCAGTCGCTCGAGGCGCTCCAGGGCTCGCGGACGAGCTTCCTCCCGCAGATCCAGGCGCTGCGCGGGCTCAGGGGGCAGGCGGACGCGGCGGCGAACGTCCTCCGGCTGCTCGAGGAGTCGGCGATCATCGAGGCGCACCGGTGGTGCGACAAGGTGCAGGACGCCTACTCGCTCCGCTGCGCGCCACAGGTCCACGGCGCCGTCCGCGACCTGCTCGACTACGTCGCGGCCACCGTCGGCGCGGAGCTGAACGCCGCCACCGACAATCCACTCGTGCTCGTCGACGACGAGCTCCTCGTCTCGAACGGGAACTTCCACGGGCAGCCGCTCGCGTTCGCGCTCGACGCGCTCGCGATGGCGGTCGCTGAGCTCGCGAGCATCGCCGAGCGGCGCGTCGAGCGGCTCGTGAACCCGAACCTCTCCGACGGGCTCCCCGCCTTCCTCACGACGGACGGCGGGCTGAACTCCGGCTTCATGATCCCGCAGTACGTGGCGGCGGCGCTCGTCAGCGAGAACAAGGTGCTCTGCCATCCCGCAAGCGTCGACTCGATCCCCACCAGCGCGGGCCAGGAGGACCACGTCTCGATGGGGAACGCCGCCGCGTTGAAGGCGTGGCAGGTGCTGGCCAACGCGGAGCAGGCGCTCGCGATCGAGCTGCTCGCGGGGGCACAGGGG
>DATHTC010000207.1:0-6396 GCA_035463735.1 Gaiellaceae bacterium
GGCACGTCGACACGTTCGGTCAGCTCCGCGAGGCTGCGCTCGAGCTCGCGAAGGAGGGCCTCCAGGTAAGTCGGTTCAAGGGGCTCGGCGAGATGGATGCCGAGGAGCTCGCCGACACGACCATGGATCCGACGAACCGCACGTTGATCCGTGTCGAGGTCGAGGATGCCGCAGCCGCCGACCGGGTCTTCTCGATGCTCATGGGCGACCAGGTCGAGCCGCGGCGTGAGTTCATCGAGCAAAACGCGAAAGACGTGAGGTTCCTGGATGTGTAGGCCGCCGCTGGCTGTCCGTTCGAAGGAGGGGGCCCACGGCGGAACCATGGGTTCCCCCTGACCCTTGCCCGCAGCGGGATTCGAACCCGCCTGGAAATGAGCCCTCTACTCGCTCTCGTGCGCGCACCGGTGCACGCACGCGACGGCACAGGTGACCCGAATGGGCAGGAGTTGCCGGGGGTTTTGTAGTACGATTCTCAGGTGGAGATCCACCGTCGGCGCGCAAGCACGGGATCGCCGACGAGGACATCGAGCACGCAATGGAACATGCGATGGCGATCGAAAACGAAGACGACGACACGCGCCTCTACCTGGGCCCGTCCCGCAGCGCCGACCTGTTGGAGGTCGTGACGATCGTGCGGGACGATGGATCGGAGTTGGTGATCCACGCGATGAGGATGCGACCGAAGTACCAACGGCTGCTGCCGGAAGGCTGAGATGGCGAAGAAGACGTACGGCAAGACGGCGAGCGGCGTGCCGATCACAGAGGAACTCGTCGCGGAGTTGGCCGACAAGGCCGAGGCCGGCTACGACGTCGACGAGATGATGCGCCGCCGCGGCGGCCGCCCTCCAATCGGTTCGGCCGCGGCCAGCGTCGAGTCCGTACGGCTCGATCCCGAGCTGCGGGAGGCGCTCGCCCAGAGGGCGCGACGCGACCAGGAGACGACTTCGTCGGTGATCCGCAAGGCGTTGCGCAAGTACCTCGGCGTGACCTGATCGCTTCGACTACTTCTGCGCAAGGAGCGCCGCGTAGTCGAGCTCGCGGCCTCGACAAGCACGTGCGTGTAGGTGTCGCTTGTCACCCTCAACGAGCGTTGTCCCACCAGAGCGCCAATCGGCCCACGTCCGCCCCTGCCAGTGGAGGAGGCTGATCCGCCTATGACGAAGGTCGTGCGGCGACCACAGCGCCACGCCTGCGGCTCGACATGCGCGACACCGGATCAACGCTCGTAATCAGGGGCGCTAGGGTCGACGCCGCAACTGTCAACGGTGGGATGCGTGCGTGCACGCACCGGTGCACGCACGCGACGCGCATCGGCGGCTTGGCTGACTCACGCGACCCCGCATGGTTGAGCCAGATCGGCTTGCCAGTGCGGGGCGTTATGCCCCCAGCGGGATTCGAACCCGCGCTACCACCTTGAAAGGGTGGCGACCTGGGCCGCTAGTCGATGGGGGCCCGCGCCGAGGATAGCCGCAGAAGGACCTCGACATACCTAGACTATCTAGGTATCATGGCAGCGTGGCGCGCGAGGCCCGCACACAGCTCGACCTCCTCCTGCTGGCGACGCTCGCACGAGGGCCGGCGCACGGATACCGGGCGATCGAGCTGCTGCGGGAGCGCAGCGGCGGGTACTTCCGCTACCCGGAGGGGACGGTCTACCCGGCGCTGCACCGGCTGGAGCGGGACGGGCTGGTGGCGAGCCGCTGGTCGCGCGGCGACCCGCGTCGCCGGCGCGTCTACCGCCTGACCCGGAAGGGCTCGTCGCTGCTCGCGCGCGAGCGGAAGGAGTGGGCGCTGCTCGCCCGCGCCGTCGAGGCGGTGCTCGCGGCGTGACCGTCGACGAGTACGTCGCGGCGCTCGGCCGGCGGCTCTGGACGCGTCCGCTCGCGCGCAAGCGGATCCTCGAGGAGGTCGAGGCCCACCTGCGCGAGTCGGCGCGCGAGGTTGGGGAGGAGGAGGCGGTGCGCCGCTTCGGGACGACGGCCGAGGTCGCCGCCGGCTATGCGCCGGACTGGGCGCTCCTCGGAGCCCTCGCCGGCCTCGGCGGCCTCGTCCTCGCGTTCGGAGCCGGCGAGAACCTGCTCCCGCCGGCGCCCTGGCCGAGCGCGGACGCCGCGCCCGCGTCCGTACGTGTGACCGGCGAGGCCGCGACGTGGGCTGCGGCAGCGGCGGCGCTCCTCCTGGTGGTGCGTCGGTCGACGGCCGCGGCGCTCTTCGTCGGCCTCGCCGCGCTGCTGGCGCTGGCGTCCGGGCTCCGCCGCGCCTGGCTCTACGACACGCTCGCGGTGCCGGGCCGGCTCTCGTGGCTCGAGGTCGCAGCCGGCGCCGCCTGGCTCGTGACCGTCGCCGCCGTCGCCCTCGTGGCTGCGGTGGCCCGGCGCGCCTCCACCTCGTAAGGGTTGGCCCGGTAGGGGCGCACGAGCCACGTCCACATCACGTGGAGCGGGCGCTGCTGCATCTGCCAGACGTGGCAGAGCTCGTGGGTGACGAGGTCGTCCGATGAGTGGGCCCGCCGGACGAGGATCGTCCGGACGAGCGCGTAGCCGTGGTAGCGGCGGAAGCCCGGGACCCGGAAGAACCACGGCGCGACCACGAGCCGCACGCCGCGGAGGGACACCGGCCGCGGGTAGAGCTCGAGCGTGTCGAGCCGCGCCTTCGCCCGCGCGAGCTGCGCGCGGCGCGCGGGGCTCACGGCGTCGGGTTGAGGGCGACCGGCGAGAGGAGCATGACCGCGCTGCCCTCGGGCGCCTGGCGGTACTGGTAGCTGAACAGGTGGGGCTGGGTGAGGCGGTCGACGACGAGGCTCTCCGTCGGGTCCGCCTGAGTCGCCGTCGGCGGCTCGGGGCGCGAGAGCGTCAGCTCGAGCGGGCGACCCAGCTCGGCCTTGAAGTCGCTCTCGCGGAAGAAGAGGGCGGTCGAGGCGGCCTCCTGCGTCTCGGCGTCGACGCTCGGCGGGAGCAGGACGATCACCGAATCGGTGTCGTCGACGTACTTGAACGTGTAGAGCGCGAGCTCGAGCGCCTCCCGCCGCAGCATGCGGTAGCGCTCCTGGGAGGGCTCGCCCTCCTCGATCGCGCAGTTCTCGCCGAACCCGCAGAGGACGTACATGAGCGCGTCGTCGGTGGCCACGACCTCGGGATCCTCGTCCGACTCGTCCGCGCCGATGGCGACCCACCGGATCGGCACCTCGCTGTCGGCCGTCTTGATCGACGGCGGCCCGCCGAAGACGAGCACGAGCTGCGAGCCCGACGGCTGCGTGTACCGCGACGCGACGAAGTCGGCGATCTGCTTCGGCCGCTCGCTGTCCTTCGCGTCCGGCTTCCACGTCGACCACGCAAGGCTGCTCGCGCGCCGGTCGTCGTCGGCGAGCAGGATCATCCCGCCGACCGCCGCGCCGGCGAGCACGGCGAGCGACAGGTACGCGATCGCGAAGCGGACGCGGTGGACGCGCATCTCCTCGCGCGGCGGCTGCACGAGGGTCTCGGAGCGTCCCTCCGGGGGTGACGGCGTCACACCCTCGGCCATGCGTCCTCGCTCGCGTAGTCGATCTCGGGGCGCCGGAGCTGCTGCCGGTCGAGCAGCGCCACGAGGTCGTCGCCGAAGATCTCCTTGCGCTCCTTCAGCTCGTCGGCGATCGCCTGCACGGCGTCGCGATTCTCGCGGACGAGGTTGTGCGCGAGGACGTACGCCTGACCGAGGATCTGCGCTGCCATCGCGCGCTTCGAGGGGTCGCCGAGGACGCCGCCGATCGGGTTCTGGTCGAACGGGCCCCCGGACGACGTCCGGTTCATGATCTGCGTCCCGATCTTCTCGAAGCGCTTCATCACGCGCTCGCGGGCCTGCTCCTCGCTCTCGTCGTCCATCGGCGTCACGTCCACGGGCTCGGGACCCATCGCGGCCGCGCCGACCATCAGCGCCGCCTGCGCGGTCGCGCTCTGGACGTCGCCGCCGACGCCGCTCGAGTTCTCGCCGTAGAAGACGCGCTCCGCCGCCATCGCGCCGAGCGCCCACACGAGGCGCGCCACCTCCTCGCTGCGGAAGCGGCTGAAGCGCTCCTCCTTTTCGAGCGCCTGGTGGTGCCCGAGCGAGCCGCCGCGCATGCGGATCGAGAGGCGCGTCGACTCGGCGCCCTCCATGAACACGTGTCCCGCGACGGCATGGCCCGCCTCGTGGATGGCGACCGCCTCCGTCTCCTTCTGGATGTACTCGATCCCGATCGCGGTGCCCGACTCGATCGTCGTCATCGCCTCGACGAGGTCGGCCCAGCCGAAGCGCTCGCGGCCCGTGTGATGCGCGATCGTGAGCGCCATCGAGCAGACCTGGTCGATCATCGCGGGCGAGTAGCCGTTCGTGATCCGCGCGAGCTCGTCGCGCCGCTGCGGCGTGTCGAGCTCCAGCTCGTGGGCGACCTTGTCGAGGTACAGGTCGAACACGTCGAGGCGGTCGTGCTTCGTCGGCGTCCGGAACCAGACGTGGCGGCCCATCCGGCCCGGCCGGATGAGCGCCGGGTCGAGGCGCTCGATCGGGACGTTCGTGGCGCCGATGAAGTAGATCTGCTCGCTGCGCGGCCGCGGCGGCCGCAACCGGAGCGACACCTTCCCGATCCGCCGCGGCACGACGTAGCTCGCGTCGAGGAAGGTGTTGATGCGGTTCGTGAGCACGCGCTTGCCGAAGGGCGGGTTGTCGATCCCGTCCATCACCACGAGCAGCTGGTTCAGCGCGAGGCCGCCGCCGCCCATCATCCCGCCCGGGAACATGAAGCCGAGCAGGCCGTTCACGCGCTGCGCGAACGCCGCGCCGCGCACGTGTGGCGACTCCGCCCGCTCGGCGAACAGCCGCTCGCGCCAGGCGCGCGTCTCGAGCACGAGGTCGCCGCTCGGGTTGAGCGCGCCGTACGGCCCGAAGAAGAGGAAGTCCTGCAGGTCGACGGGGCCGAAGGTGCCGCCGGCGCCGCCCATGCCGGGGTTCAGCGACTGGCGCCGCATCCCGACGGCGTCGATCTCGTCGATGAACACGATGCACTGGCCGCCCCACTTGCGCGCGAGCCGCTTCGCCTTCCACGCGACGTAGCGGACGACGATCGCGTCGATGCCGATGAACGTGGCGGCGAAGCCCGAGCCCGGGATCGACACGAAGGGCGAGTTGAAGCCGGTCGCGATCGCCTTCGCGAGCATCGTCTTGCCGGTGCCGGGGGCACCCAGGAACAGCAGTCCCCGCTCGCGCTTGCCGCCGGCCCGCTCGAACGCCTCGCCCGACTGCCACAGGGCGACGACGCGGCGCACCTCCTCCTTGGCCTCCGCCTGGCCGCGGACGTCCTCCAGCCGCACTCCCCACTCCGCGTCGCCGGGCTCGAAACCGCGGATCTGCGAGAGGTTCATCAGCAGCAGCGGGCCGAAGAGGATGACGAAGTTGAAGATCAGGAACAGCGGCAGCATCACCATCAGCGGGAGCACCTGGATCAGCAGCTCGGAGCCCACCCGCTGCGAGAGCAGGACGACCGGGACGGCGAGGATGGCCACCCAGATCGCGATGCGCAGCCACGAGCGCCAGAACCAGACCCGGCGGCGGTTGACGACGTCCTCCTCGCGCAGGCGGCGCGTGTCGTCGCCGAACAGGCTCGGCCACGGGATCGCGCGCTTGAACGCGAGGTCGATCATCCCGCGGAACGCGATCACGAGCAGGAACGTCGCCACCAGCGACCAGCCGAGCGACCAACCCTCGATCTGGTGCAGCCAGATGAAGGCGACGGGGCTCGTGAGGAGCGCGACGAGCGTCGCGGACCGCCGGAGGCGGCGCCACTGGTCCGCGAGGATGCGGGAAGTCTCGTTGATAGAGGTACCCGCGTCGATGGAGGTACCCGCGTCGGACGCCGGTTCCGCCGTCGCCATGGGCGAAGGGTAGTGAAAGACGTCACAGAGTGCGGTTTGGTCTTGGGTTAGGTGTCGGTTAAGGAGCAGCAGCCGTTCACGGCGGAGCAGGTGGCCCGCGGACGCCGCTACCACGGACCGAAGTACGTCGCGCTCGCCGTCGACGTGGCACTCGGGCTCGGCGTGCTGGCGGCGTTCGCGCTCGCTCTGCCGGACCTCGGGCTGCGCTGGTGGCTGGAGGCTCCCGCCGTCGTCGCGCTCGTGGTCGGAACGTCGGCGGTCGTCCGGCTGCCGTTGTCGTGGTGGAGCGGGTACGTGCACGAGCGGCGCTGGGGTCTGTCCACCCAGACGCTCGGCAGCTGGCTCGCCGACCGGGCCAAGGCGCTCGCGGTCTCGCTCGTCCTCGCCGCCGGCGCGCTCACCGGCCTCGTCGCGCTCGCGCGGTGGCTCCCTTCCGCGTGGGCGCTCGTCGCCGCGGCGGCGGCCGCCCTCCTCGTCCTCCTCCTCGGCTTCCTCGCCCCGCTCGTGCTCG
>DATHTC010000208.1:0-21571 GCA_035463735.1 Gaiellaceae bacterium
CACGGTCTGGTCGGTGCTGAACGACCCTGCGAAGATGGCCGCGCTGATGCCGGGCGTCGAGTCCTTCGACGTCCGGGACGACCGCCACTGGGTCGCGAACGTGAAGATCCCGCTCGGCCTGGGCGGGCTGCGGATGAGCATCCAGTTCGACAAGGTCGAGGAGCGCGAGCCCGAGTACGCGAAGCTGCACGCGAAGGGCACCGGGGTGGGGGCGATGCTGTCGATGGACACCGCGTTCCACCTCGAGAGCGGCGGCGACGGCGGCACCGCGATGAAGTGGGAGGCGGACGTCTCGATTGCCGGACCGGTCGGTGCGATGGGCCAGCGCGTGCTCCAGCCGATCGTGAACCAGCAGGTCGGGCAGGTGCTGAACGCGCTCGACAAGCAGGTCCAGGCCGCTGCCGCCTCGGGCGCCGGCGGCGAGGAGGCGCCTGCGGAGAAGCCCGCGTTCGATCCCGCGCCGCCCGCGCCCGCGCCGGCCACGCCCGAGGCCGAGCCGGCCGAGGGGTCGAGCGGCGCCGACGAGGGGATCAGCCCGCTCTCGCCCGAGACGTACTCCGACGAGCCGCAGGGGCCGACGACCTCGACCGAAGACCGCTAGGGCAGGTGCCCGCGACGTGCCGTGACGAGCGCCGGGCACCGCCGACCGCGGTGGTGCCCGGCGCTCGTCGGGTCGGCTCGCTAGGAGACTCCCAGGCGGCGCCGGTTGGCGCCCACGGCGAACGCGGCCGCGGCGATCGCGATCGCGACGCCCCCGGCGAGCCCGGCAGCGACGCCCGGGCTCGGGGCGGAGATCGTGATGCCTCCGTCCCCGGTCGTGGGCTCGGCGACGCGGTAGTCGGTCGGCATCGCCCGCGGCATCCCGTACTCCGGCGCGGGGTAGTCGGCGGGCATCGCCCGCGGCATTCCGGCCTCCGGGACGGGGTAGTCGCTCGGCATCGCCCGGGGCATGCCATAGTCGCCCGGCTGGATGTCGGCCGGTGCCGGCGTCGTGCGCGGCCCGGCGAGGTCGTCGGGGCGGACGCTCGTCTCGGCCCCGGCAAGCGGGGCGGCCCGCGGCCCGGCGAGGTCGTCGGGGCGGACGCTCGTCTCGACACCCGCGAGCGGGGCGGCCCGCGGCCCGGCGAGGTCGTCGGGGCGGACGCTGGTCTCGACGCCGGCGACGGGGGTCGCCCTCGGGCCGCCGAGGTCGTCCGGCCGCACGCTCGTCTCGACCGCTCCCGCCGGGACGCCGCGGGGCCCGGCCTGGTCGTCGGGGCGCACGCTGGCGGCCGCAGCCGACGCGGACGCAGCCGCACCGGTGGCGGGATCCGTCTGGGCCTGTGCGGCACCCGCGCTCGCACCCACGGCCACCACCGCCGCGAACACGACGGCCTTCTCGCGGAGCCCGTGCGCCTCGACGTCGCCCTCGAGGAACGCCCCGTCGAGCGCCGCCGCGTCGAACGCGAGCGTGAGCTCGTCGCCGCCGTCCGCGAGCAGGCGCTCGAGGTCGGCCCGCTCCCACTCGACGGCGATGCTCCGCCGCGCCTCGTCCCCGTCGGCGTAGCGGAGGACGTCGAGCACCAGCTCGGGGGGCTCGCGCTCCGCGAGCGCCGCCTCGGCCTCCGCCCGGCTGAGCACCGCCGTCACGGCGGGCCCGCGGAGATCCGCAACCGAGGACGCGAGCGTCGCCCGCGTCTGTGCCTCCACCATCCATCCTCCCTTCCTGGGCACTCATGGCGAGCACCCTCTGGTCCCTGTACGAGGGACGACGGCTCGGCGATCGTGGCACCACTTTGCGACAGTTACAACAAGATCGATCGGAACCCGTGACGATTCCCTTCCGCATCGGCGTGATGCAGCTCACCATGGAGCCGCTCGACGAGATGCTCGAGTCGGCCCGGGTGATGGACCAGGTCGGGATGGACACCGTGTGGCTCGCCGAGGCCTACCCGTGGTGGCGGAAGCACGGAATGGAGGCCCGCTCCTCGACGGTCGTCTCGGCGCTGATGGCGCGCGAGACGGGGCGGCTCACGATCGGCTGGGGGATCATCTCGCCCTTTACGCGGCACCCGGTGCAGGTGGCGATGGACGCGCGGGTGGTGCAGGAGGCGGCGGGGCCCGGCCGCTTCCTGCTCGGCTTCGGCACCTCGAAGATCTTCCTCAACAACATCCGCTCGCAGACGAAGAAGACGCTCGGGCCGATGCGCGACGCGGTCGCGATCGTGCGGGGGGCGATGTCCGGCGAGGCGTTCGAGTACGAGGGGGAGGCGTGGAGCGCCTCCGTTCCGGCGCTGGCCGCCGACGCCGACTCGCCGCGCGGCGCGCCGCCCGTCTACGTCGCCGCGACGGCGCCGAAGATGCAGGCGCTCGCGGCGGAGGTCGCGGACGGGCTGCTGACGCCGTCGATCACGACGCCGGCGTTCGTACGCTCGGTGCGCGAGAACGTGCGCGCGGCGGGCCGCGACCCCGACACGATCGACATCGGCTGCACCGTCGTCGCCTCGATCGGCCACGACCGGGACGAGGGGCGCGACGGGGCCCGCGAGATCGCCGGCATGTACCTGGCGAACAAGTTCCAGAACATCCGCGGCGCCGCCGACACGCTGCTCGAGCTCGCAGAGATCGGAATGGAGGAGCTGCAGCCCGTCGCGGAGGCGATGGAGCGCGGCGGCCGGCTCGCCGCGAAGGAGCAGGTCACGGACTCGCTGCTCGACCGCGCGAAGCCGATCGCGGGGACGCCCGAGGACTGCGTGGCCGCGATCGAGGAGTACCGCGAGGCCGGCTGCACGCACGTGATGCTCGAGCTGTGGGGCCAGAACCGCCACGAGCAGCTGCGCCTGTTCGGCGAGCGCGTCCTGCCGCACGTCCGATGATCGACGAGCGACGCCTCGTCGACTGGGCGACGGCCGCGGTCTCGATCCCGAGCTTCACGGGCTCGGAGCAGGCGCTGGCCGAGTGGATCGCCGGCGAGCTCCGCGGCCTCGGGCTCGACGCCACGCTCCAGCAGGTCGAGGAGGGGCGGGCGAACGTGCTCGCCACGCGCGCCGGCAGCGGAGGCGGGTCGACGCTCATGTTCAACGGGCACCTGGACACGTCGTACTCGGGGCGCGAGCCGTGGTCGCAGGGCGTCGAGGGGTTCCAGCCGGTGGGCGTCGAGCGCGACGGACGGATCTGGGGGCTGGGGATCTCGAACATGAAGGGCGCGCTCGCGTGCTACCTCGCGGCCGTGGCGGCGCTGCGCGACGAGGCGCTGCGCGGTGACGTGGTCGTCGCCGCCGTGTGCGGCGAGATCGAGAAGACGCAGTACGGCGACGCGCAGGGCGCCGAGTACCGCGGCTACGCGGCGGGCACGCGCCACCTCGTCACCCACGGGGGCGTCGCCGACATGTGCCTGCTCGGCGAGCCCACCGAGGGCAAGGTCGTGCTCGGTCACTTCGGCTCGCTCTGGGCGCGGATCGGCGTCGGCGGCGACTTCGTCCACACCGCCTTCAGCGAAGGCCGCGCCAACTCGGTGCTGCGGATGGCAGAGCTGCTCGAGCCGATCCGCGAGTGGTGCGAACGCTGGGCGGCGGATCCCGCGAACGCGTATCGCGGCGTGCCGGCGATCGCCTCCGTGGGCGCGGTGCGCGGAGGCTACGAATGGCGCCTCTCACGCACTCCCCAGCGCACGAGCGCCTTCCTCGACGTGCGCGTGCCGCCGACGCGGCAGATGGCCGAGGCGAGGCGCGCCGTGCTCGACCTCGTGCGCGACCTGCGCTCGCAGCACCCCGACTGGGACCTCGACGCCGAGGTGTACGTCACCGCGCCGGGCGCGGAGATCGACGAGGCGCACGAACTCGTCGGCGCGGTCGACGCCGCGCACGAGGAGGTGTTCGGAGCGCCTCCCGGCCGGGACGTGCCGCGCTGGTTCTCGGACGCGTCGGCGCTCACGGCGTACGGGATCCCGACACTGAACTACGGTGCGTCGACGGGGCTGATGGAGCCGGGCAAGGGCGAGAGCCTCGAGGTCGAGAGCCTGGTCAAGACGGCCGAGGTCTACGCGCGCGTCGCGAGGCGGATCTGCGGAGCCGCAGCGTGAGCGTCCACCGGCTGCCGCCCGACCTGCCGGTGCCGGTCGACGACGGCGCCTGCGACCATCTCCGCGGGCTCGAGGTCCCCCCGCTCGTGCTCCCGTCCTCGCAGGGGCCGATCGACCTGGCCGAGTTCGGCTCACGGCTCTCCGTGCTCTACGTCTACCCGCGCACCGGCAGGCCGGACCGGCCGGTGCCGGAGGGCTGGGACGAGATCCCCGGCGCGCGCGGCTGCACCCCGCAGTCGTGCGGCTTCCGCGACCACGAGGCCGAGCTGGCGGCGCTCGGCGCGCGCGTCGCGGGCCTGTCCGCGCAGCCGCTCGAGGAGCAGGTCGAGTTCGCGCGCCGCGAGCGGATGCCGTTCCCAGTGATCGCGGATCCAGGCCTTGCGCTCGGCGCTGCGCTTCGCCTGCCGACGTTCACGTTCGGCGGCGCCACCCTCTACCGGCGCGTGACGCTCGTGCTCGAGGCGGGTCGCGTGGCCGAACTCTTCTATCCGGTCTTCCCGCCCGACCGGAACGCCGAGGAGGTCGTCAGGTGGCTGGAGGAGTGATGACGCCGTGAGGCTCGTCACGTTCGACGACGGGCGCGTCGGCCACGTCGACGGCGACGAGATCGTCGTCCTCGACGTCCCCACGATGCGCGCGTTCTTCGAGCAGGGCGCCGACGCCGACGAGACGGGCGAGCGCGTGCCGCTCGCGAGTGCCCGCCTGCGCGCGCCGATCGTGCCGAAGAAGCTCTTCCACACCGCCGGCAACTTCCGCGAGCACGAGGAGGAGTCGAAGACGGTCGCGTGGTCGCACGAGATCGCGCCGTGGATCGTCTTCTTCCAGAACGTCGACGCGATCGTCGGGCCGGACGAGCCTGTCGTCTACCCCGAGCACCTCACCGACGAGCTCGACTACGAGCTCGAGCTCGCCGTCGTGCTCCGCAGACCGGGGAAGTGGTTCGGCCCCGACGAGGCGATGGACTACGTCGGCGGCTACGTGATCTTCAACGACATCACCGCCCGCGACATCCAGCGGCGCGAGATGCGATCGGGCGTGTTCTCGTTCTGCAAGGCGATCGACACGTTCTGCCCGCTCGGCCCGTGGATCGTGACGCCGGACGAGATCCCGGACCCGCACGACCTCGCGATGGAGCTGCGTGTGAACGGCGAGCGGCGACAGACGTCGCACTCGGGGAACATGTCCGTGACGATCCCGGAGATCCTCGCGCACTACTCGGCGCTCGGGTACTCGGCCGGCGACGTGCTCTCGACGGGCACCGTCAGCGGCGTGGCCGGGTTCAGCGAGGACGCGGCGTCGCTGTACCTGCGGCCCGGCGACCTGATCGAGGCCGAGATCGAGCGCATCGGCGTGCTCCGCAACCCGGTCGTCGGCTGGGAGGAGGCGCACGGGGAGCCGCCGCCGGAGCGCGTCCGGTGGTAGGCGGGGGCCGCCCGCGCGGCCGCTGGCGGAGGCTCGTCGACCGGATCCTCGGGCGTGGCGGGGCGCCCCCGTCGCCGCCGGCAGGGTGGGACGAGCCGGACGCAGGTGTACGGGAGCCGCGCCGCCCGCGGCCCTCCGCGGGGTCCGGCACCGCGGTCGTCGAGCCGCCGCCGGCCGAGGAGCAGGAGCGGTGAGGTGAGCTGGCCGCGGGACGACCCGAAGCTCGACCGCGTGCGCGCGCTGATGGTGGAGGAGGGCCTGGACGCGATCGTCGCGCGCGCGCCCGACAACGTCGTCTACCTCTCGAATTTCTGGGGGATGAAGGGCTACGACGCGGTCGTGTTCCCGCGGGAGGGCACGCCGACGCTGGTGACGATCGAGGCGTCCGAGGCGGACGCGGCGAGGACGGCGTGGACGGACGACGTGCGCCTGATCCGCGGCTACGATCCCGGCGATCCGCGCCCGCCGCTTGCGCGCACGGTCGAGGCCGCGGAGCGTGCGGTCGCCGACGGCGGCTACGGGCGGATCGGGCTCGAGCTCTCGCTCGGCACGCAGGCTGCCGACCGGATGGTGGGCGAGCCGACGACCTTCACGCACGACTGGTTCCACGCGTTCGGGACCCAGGTCGCCGACGCGACGCCGCTCCTCTCACAGGCGCGCGCGATCAAGACGGCGCAGGAGCTGGAGCGAATGCGCCTCGCGAACGAGCTCGCCGCGCGCGCGATGGAGCACTGCCGCGAGCACCTCCGGCCGGGGATGAAGGAGTCGGAGGTGGGCGCGATGTGGAACGGCTGGGTCCACGCGCACGGGACCGGCTTCGAAGGGAAGGTGGAGCTCGCGCACGGGTTCAGCCTCGTCTGGTCGGGCGAGGGCATCCGGACGTTCACGGCCACCGGCAACCGCCCGGTGCAGGAGCACGAGCCGACGCTGTTCGAGATCTGGGTCTGCGCCGACGGCTACTGGTGCGACCACACGAAGAACCTCTGTCCCGGTGCGCTCGACGGACGCTACGAGCGGCTGCTCGAGCAGCTGCTGGAGGTGTATGCGGCCGCGGTCGACCACTGCCGGCCGGGGGCATCGCTCGCGGAGCTCGACCGCCTCGTCCGCGACGGAATCGCCGCCGCCGGGTACCCGGGGCAGCCGACGCACCCGGTCGCGCACGGCGTCGGCGCGCGGGCCCACGAGCCGCCCTACGCGCACCAGGCGGGCGGCGGGACGGTCGAGGAGGGAATGGTGCTCGCGATCGAGCCCGGCGCCTACTGGCCCGAGGGCGGCGGGCTGCGGCTGGAGGACAACTTCCTGATCACGGCCGGGGGCGCGGAGAAGCTCTCGCGCGTCCCGGACGACTTCCGGGAGTGGGCGGCGTGACCGTCGGTACCAGGTACGTACCAGGTACGCGCGGCGCGCGGCCGTGCCACCTCGCTTGCCGCGAATGCCCTGCAAACGCGGCGCGAATCGCACCTCCGGTACCAGGTTCGTACCAGGTACGGGGGCGGCGCGCCACGACCCGCGAGGGGGCTCGGTGAGCGACGCGCTGATCTGGACGGGGCCGATCAACGACGCGCACCGCATCGGCGGCCGCGTCGGCCTCTACGACACGACCCTGCGCGACGGCGAGCAGACCGTGGGCGTCGTGCTCGACCCGGAGCAGAAGCTCGAGCTCGCGCGGGCGCTCGACGAGCTCGGCGTCGACCGGATCGAGGCGGGCTTCCCACGCGTCTCGGACGACGACCGCCGCGCGGTCGAGCTCGTCGCGGGCGCGGGCCTGCGCGCCGAGGTGTGGGGGTTCGCCCGGGCCGTCCCCGCCGACCTCGAGGCGCTCGCGGACCTGGGCGTGCGTGCGGCGGTGATCGAGTCGCCGATCTCCGACCTGAAGCTCGACGCGATCGGCGTTCCACGCCAGACGATGCTCGAGCGGATCCGGGCGGCGATGCGCTTCGCGCGCGAGCACGGGATCCTGGCCTGCTTCTTCGGCGTCGACTCGACGCGCGCCGACCCTGCCTTCTTCGACCGCGTGTACGCCGAGGCGGTGGAGGCGGGGGCGGCCGAGGTCGCGGTGGTGGACACGCTCGGGATCGCCTCGCCCGAGGCGGTCGCGGAGCGCGTCGGGCGCACGGTCGAGCGGCTGGGCGTGCCCGTCCACTTCCACGGCCACGACGACTTCGGCCTCGCCACGGCCTCGGCGGTCGCCGCGGTCCGGGCCGGCGCGACGTGGATCCACGGCACGATCAACGGGATGGGTGAGCGGGCGGGAAACGCCGACCTGGCCGAGGTCGCGCTGACGCTCCGCGCCCTCTACGGCGTCGAGTCCGGGCTCCGCCTCGACCGCGTCCGCGCCGTCTCGCGCCGCGCGCGCGAGCTCTCGGGCTACGAGCTGGCCCCGTGGAAGCCGCTCGTGGGGGACAACCTCTTCCGGCGCGAGAGCGGCGCGGTCGCGAGCCAGTTCCACGCCCCGCCGTCGATCGAGCCCTACTCGTCGGAGCTCGTCGGCGCCGAGCGCGGCGTCGTCCTCGGGAAGAAGAGCGGCCTCGACTCGATCCGGATCAAGGCGCAGGAGCTCGGCCTCGACCTCTCGGAGGACGACCAGCGACGCGTGCTCGCCGAGGTGAAGCGGCTTGGAGGAGAGGAGCGCCGGCTCGTCTCCGACGACGAGTTCCGGCGGCTCGCGGCGGGGTAGGATCGCCGCGTGCCCCGGCAGGACACGAACCCGCCCGGCCTCCATCCGGCTCCCGGCTTCAGCCACCTCACCGAGGCGCAGGGGAGCAGGACGGTATACGTGGCCGGCCAGGTGGCGCTCGACCCGCAGTTCGGGATCGTCGGGGGCGACGACCTGTTCGAGCAGACGAAGGCGGCGATGCGGAACGTGGAGCTCGCGCTGCAGGCGGCCGGTGTCGGGTGGGACGACGTCGTCCGCCGCACGATCTACACGCTGCGGCCGACGGAGTACGAGACGATCACCCGTGCGATCGACGAGGTCACCGGAGGTGCCGCGCACCCCGCGCAGACGATCGTCGGCGTCACCGGGCTCGCGGTCGACGGGCTGCTGATCGAGATCGAGTGCACCGCCTCGGTCGCGTAGCCGCGTGATCCGCGTCTACCGGATCCCGTTCTCGACGAACGTCGAGCGGGTGGCGCTCGCCGCAGGGCACAAGGGCGTCGAGGTCGAGTGGGTCGACGTCGACCCCGCAGACCGCTCGCCGGTCCGCGCCGTCTCGGGCCAGGACCTCGTGCCCGTGCTCGAGGCGGACGGGGAGGTCGTCTCCGACTCGCCCGTGATCCTCGCCTGGCTGGAGGAACGCCACCCCGAGCCCCCGCTGTACCCGCGCGACGCCGCGCGGCGTGCGGAGGCGGAGACGTTCCTCGACTGGTTCAACGGGCTCTGGAAGCGGCCGCCCAACCTGCTCACCGCGGAGCTCATGAAGGCCGACCCCGAGAAGGCGCGGGTGGCCGAGCTGGGGCGCCGACTCACGGGCTCCCTCGACCGGTTCGAGGCGCTCCTCGACGGCCGCGACCACCTCCTCGGCGCGTTCGGAATCGCGGACGTGACCGCGTTCCCGTTCCTGAAGTACGGCCTGCTCGGCTTGCCCGAGGGCGACGAGGAGCTCTTCCACCGCGTCCTCGTCGACCACCTCGGCACCGGGCGGCACCCGCGCGTGACCGCCTGGATCGAGCGCGTGGACGCGCGGCCGCGGGCCTGAGCTCAGGCGGCGAAGAGCGGCCCGACGCCCATCTTCCGCGCCACGAGGTTCGCGGTGAGGACGAGGTGCGCCCGCAGCGCGGCCTCCGCGGCGGGCGGATCGTGCGCGGCGCACGCGTCGACGATGCGCTGGTGCTCGCCGCGGCGGCGCTCGAGCGAGCGCCCGGCGCGCAACGAGGCGATCCGGTAGCGCTCGCTGTTCTCCCACAGCGGCCGGATCAGCCGCGGCAGCCAGAGCGAGCCCGAGGCCGCGTAGAGCGCGAAGTGGAACTCGGCGTGGAGCGTACGCCCGGCGGTGGCGTCGCCGTTGCGGTAGGCGTGAACGTGGTCGTCGAGGAGCCGCTGGAGGAGCGCGACGTCGCCGCCGCCGCAGCGCTCGGCGGCGTGTCTGACGGCCAGGCCCTCGAGCGCGAGGCGCGCCTCGTAGGTGTCGCGCAGGTCCTCGACGGTGAGCCGCGCCACGCGCGCGCCCCGGTGCGGGACGTGCTCCGCAAGTCCGAGTCGCTCCAGCTCGCGTATCGCCTCCCGGATGGGCATCGGGCTCATGTCGAGCGCCTTCGCCAGCGCCTCCAGCCGCAGCGGCGCGCCGGGGGCGAGCTCGCCGCTCAGGATCGACTCCTGGAGGTCCGCGACGGCGCGCTCAGCCAGGGTGCGGGGCCTCGTACCGGACGCGACGATCACTGGTCGCGCAGTTTGACACCTGCGTCAGATTTGATCAAAGATCGCATCGCGTGATCGACCGCGTGTGCATCGTCGGTGCCGGCGCCATCGGCAGCCTCTACGCGGGGCACCTCGCGCAGGTCTGCGACGTCTGGGTGCTGACGCGCCGGCCGGAGCACGCGGCGGCGCTGAACGAGGAGGGCCTCCGCGTCAGCGGCCGCAGCGACATCCACGCGCGCGTCGCGGCGAGCGCCGACCCGGCGGACGTCCCGCCGTTCGACCTCGGGATCCTCGCCACGAAGGGGACCGAGCTCGAGGCCGCCGCGGCGCGCCTCGACGGGCGCTTCCCGGATGCACTGCTCGTCACCGTCCAGAACGGCCTCGGCGCGGAGGAGATCGTCCGCCGCCACGGCCGCTGGCCGCTCGTCTCGGGCGTCACGTTCATGAGCGGCACGCGGCATTCGGACACGCACGTGGAGTACATCCTCGACACAGCGACGTGGCTCGGCCCCTACGAGGCGACGCCGTACGCGCGCGTGGAGGAGATCGCCGACCTGCTGCTCGAGGCGGGGCTCGAGGCAGAGGCGCTGCCGGACCTCCGGCCGGCGCAGTGGTCGAAGCTCATCTTCAACGCCACCGTCAACGGCGTCGCCGCGCTCACGGGGCTGCCGCACGACCCGCACTTCGCCGCGCTCGACGAGCCGGGCGACCTCGGGCACCTCGTCAGCGACCTCGTCGACGAGGGCAAGGCGGTCGCCGCCGCCGCGGGCGTCGAGCTCCACGACGACCCGTGGGAGATGAACGTGCTCGCCACGCAGCGCGGCTTCTGGCACTACCCGTCGATGCTCGAGGACGTCGAGGCGCGGCGGCCGACGGAGGTCGAGCTGATCACGGGCGCGCTCGTGCGGGAGGGCGAGCGGCACGGGGTGCCGGTACCGCTGCACACGGCGCTCTACCGGCTGATCCGGGCGAAGGAGGCTTCGTGGGAACCCACACCAGCAACAGTCGAAGGGAGGCACGGATGAGGGCGAGGACCGGGTGGGCAGGGCTCGTCACGCTGCTCGCCGCGCTCGCGCTCGTCGTGGCCGGCTGCGGCGGCGACGACGAGGATGACGAGGCGGAGGGCGGCGGGGCGGCGACGACCGCGGCCGAGACGGGCGGAGGTGCCGCGGAGTCCGGGCCGATCACGATCGGCTGGGCGTACGACTCGAGCGGCCAGATGGCGCCGTTCGACGGCCCCGCGCTCGCGGCGGCCCAGATCCGCGTCGAGGATCTCAACGCCGAGGGTGGCGTCGACGGCCGCGAGCTCGCGATCGAGACGTGCGACACGCAGAACAACGACCCCGCGAAGGCGAAGGCGTGCGCGACGTCGCTGCTCGACGGCGGCGCCGACATCGTCTTCGTCACCTGCGACGTCGACTTCGCGACGCCCGTCGTCCAGGAGGCGATCGGGCAGGGCGTGCTGGCGGTCGCCCCGTGCATCGGCACCGACCAGATGGGGCCGAAGCGGTTCGGCGAGGCCGGGGAGCTCGCGTTCAGCTACGGCAACGTGGCGCAGGACGAGGGCTCGGCGATGGCCGAGTTCGCGTGGGACCAGGGGTGGAAGAGCGCCGCGATCGCGACGAACACGCTGCTCGTCTACTTCAAGAACGTCACCGAGGCGTTCGAGAAGCGGTTCACCGAGCTCGGCGGCACGATCGCCGCGCGGGAGTCGTACGCGACCGGCGCGAACAACGTCGGGGCCGCGGTCAGCCGGCTCAACTCCGCCGACGCCGACGTCGTCGTCACCTCGACCGCGTTCGGCGAGCTGCCGGCGCTCGTCTCCGGGCTCCGCTCCGCCGGCAACGACACCCCGATCCTCAACTCGTGGGCGGGCGACGGCACGTACTGGAACACGAAGAACCCGCCCGTGACCAACTACTACGCCGTCACGTACGCGTCGGTCTTCGGCGACGACCCGAGCGAGGACGTGAAGGACCTGATCCAGAAGCTGACGGACGCGGGGTCGCCGCCCGGCACCGGCGGCTTCCTCGGCGGCGCCGCCGCGATCGACGGCGTCGTCGCCGCGATCGAGCAGGCCGGCGGCTCGACCGACGGGGCGGAGCTCGCGGCGGCGATGGAGCAGTTCGACGGGCAGGACACGATCTCCGGCGAGGTGAGCTTCTCGGACGAGCTGCACACGGTCTTCGGCCGCGAGTACCGCGTGATCAAGATCGACAACAACGAGGGCAGCTTCGTCGAGGGCGTCACCGCAGAGGTCGTGCCCGAGCTCGGGTGACGGCGGGAGGCGCCGCGACAGCGCAGGGGAGGCCCGGGGAGACGCTCCGGGCCTCCTCCGTGTCCCGGTCGTTCGCCGGCGTGCTCGCGCTCGAGGAGGTGACGCTCGAGCTGCACCGCCACGAGGTCGTCGGCCTGATCGGCCCGAACGGCGCCGGGAAGTCGACCCTCGTCAATCTCCTCAGCGGCTTCGACAGCCCGTCGGCCGGCACGGTCGAGCTCGCAGGCGACGATGTCACCGCGTGGGGCCCGCGTCGCCGCGCCCGCGCCGGGCTGTCGCGGACCTTCCAGCACTCGCGCGCGTTCCGGGCGCTGTCGGTGCGCGAGAACGTCGAGGTGGCCGCGCTCGGGATCGGGGCGCGGCGGCGGGCCGCTCGTGCCCGCGCCGACGAGCTCCTCGGCCTCCTCGGCCTCGCGCCGCTCGGCGACGCGCCGGCCTCGACGCTCGCGCACGGCGACGAGCGCCGCCTCGGCGTCGCGCGTGCGCTCGCGACGGAGCCGCGGTTCGTGCTCATGGACGAGCCGGCAGCCGGCCTCCCGGAGGGCGAGGTGCCGGAGTTCGCCGCCGTGGTTCGGAGCGTGCGCGACGAGCACGACGCCGGCGTGCTGCTGATCGACCACAACATGGCGCTGATCATGGAGGTCTGCGACCGCATCCACGTGCTCGACCAGGGCCGCACGCTCGCGCAGGGGACGCCCGCCGAGGTGCGGGCGAACCTCGACGTGACCGCCGCCTACCTCGGCGAGAGCGCCGTCCGCGAGGACGCGTGAGCGGGCCCCTCCTCGCCCTCGACGGCATCGAGGTCCGCTACGGCGGCGTGCCGGCCGTCCGCGACCTCTCGCTCGAGGTCGGCCGCGGCGAGGTGGTGGGGCTGATCGGCCCGAACGGTGCCGGGAAGTCGACCACGCTCCACGCGATCATGGGCGCCGTCCCGGTCACCCGCGGCAGGATCCTGCTACGCGGATCGCCGCCGCCGCGCGCGCCGGAGGACGTCGCGCGGGCGGGCGTCGCGCTCGTGCCCGAGGGGCGGCGGATCTTCGCGGGGTTCAGCGTTGAGGAGAACCTCCGGCTCGGCCTCGCCGCCCGCCGCGACGGCGACGACGACGAGGCGCTGGGGGAGGTGCAGGAGCTCTTCCCGATCCTGCGGGAGTTCCGCGCGCGCCCGGCCGGCGCGCTCTCCGGCGGGCAGCAGCAGCAGCTCGCGATCGCGCGGGCGCTCGTCGCCGGGCCCGAGCTGCTGCTCCTCGACGAGCCTTCCCTCGGGCTCGCGCCGACGATCGTCGACGTCGTCTTCGACGCGCTGGCCTCGATCCGCGAGCGGGGAGTCACGGTGCTCCTCGTCGAGCAGCGCGCGCAGCGGACGGTCGCCTTCGCCGACCGCACCTACGTGCTCGCGAACGGCGAGCTGCGCGCGACGCTGTCGCCCGCGGACGCGGACGAGACGGCCCGGCTCGTGGCGGCGTACCTCGCATGACGCCCCCGCTCGGCGTCGTCGACGCGCAGACGCTCGTGGACGCGGTCGGCCTGGGGGCGATCTACGCGCTGATGGCCGTCGGCATCGGCCTCGTGTTCGGCGTCCTGCGGCTGGTGAACTTCGCGTACGGCCAGCTCGTGATGGCGGGCGCCTACACGCTCGCCTACACCTCGGACTGGCCCACGGCGGCGAGCCTCGCCGCGTGCCTCGTGGTCGTCGTCGCGCTGTCGACGGCGATGGACCTCGCCGTCTTCCGGCCGCTGCGCGACCACTCGCCCGCGGTCATGCTCGTGACGACGTTCGCGCTCGCGTTCCTGCTGCAGAGCGTCGCGCTGATCCTCGACCTCCGCGACGACACGATCGGGGAGCCGGCGGCCGTGCTCGGCTCGCTGAACCAGGCGGTCGCGATCGGCGGCGTCGACGTGCGGAAGGTGACGCTCGTCGCGATCGGCGTCGCGGCGGTCGCGCTCGCCGCCCTCGCCCTGCTCCTCGGCCGGACGACGATCGGCCTGCACATGCGGGCGGCGGCGGCCGACTTCCGGACGGCGCAGCTGCTCGGGGTGCGCGCGAACCGCGTGATCGGCTCCGCCGTGCTCCTGTCCGCCGTGCTCGCAGCCGTCGTGTCGGTGATCCTGACCGTCCGCACGCCGCTCGTGACGCCGCGGTTCGCCCTCGTGGAGACGATCGTCGTGCTCGTCGGCGTCGTGGTCGGCGGCATGAACCGGCTCTGGACCGCGACCCTCGGCGGATTCGCGATCGGGTTCGCCACCGGCGTGATCAACGGCGCGCTGCCGACCGACAAGACGGTGTTCCTGCCGTCGGCGGTGTTCGCGCTCGTGATCGTCGTCCTGCTCCTCCGGCCGGGCGGCCTGTTCGCGCCCCGCGGCGCGGCGGAGGTCGAGCGGGTATGAGGCGCCTCGCCTGGATCGTGGAGCTCGCGGGGCCGGCCGCGCTCGTCGTCGCCGCCGGCCTGCTCACGAACGTCGCCTCGCGCTCGACTTCGATCCACCTCGTGAACGCGATCGTCGCGGCGGCGATCGTCGTCGGCATCTACGTGTTCGTCGGCAACTCCGGGGTGCTCTCGTTCGGCCACGTGAGCTTCGTCGCGGTCGGCGCCTTCGCGGCGGGAATCCTCACGGTGCCGCTGGAGCTGAAGGCGGCGGTGCTCCCTGAGCTGTTCCCGTTCCTGCGCGACACGACGATCGGCAACCTCGCCTCGCTCGGCGTCGCCGCCGTCGTCGGCGCCGTCCTCGCCGCGCTCGTCGGGCTGCCGCTGATGCGACTGAACGGCCTCGCGGCCGGGATCGCCACGTTCGCGGTGCTCGAGATCACCCACAACCTGCTGCGGGAGTGGACGAGGATCGGCCCGGGCGCGACGACGCTCTCGCTCGTCCCCGAGACGACCGGCGCGCGCCAGGCGACGCTCGGCGCGCTGGCGGTGATCGTCGTCGCGTACGCGTACCAGCGCAGCCGCTTCGGGCGGATGCTCCGCGCGACGCGCGAGGACCCCGCCGCCGCGCAGGCCGTCGGGATCGGCGTCCACCGCCAGCGGCTGTGGGCGTTCACCCTGTCCGGCGCGCTCTGCGGCTTCGCCGGCGGCCTCTACGTGCACATGCTCGGCTCGATCACGACGGAGCAGGTCTACCTCGACCTCACGTTCCTGACGCTGGCGATGCTCGTCGTGGGCGGCGCCACGAGCCTCTGGGGGGCCGTCGTCGGCGCGCTCTCCGTCAGCGCCCTCGACGCCTTCCTCGGCGAGGCGGAGCAGGGCGTGGATGCCGGCTTCGCGCTCGACGTGCCCACGGGAACCCGCGTCGTCGTCGTGAGCGCGCTGATGGCGCTCGTGCTCGTGCTGCGGCCGTCGGGTCTCACGGGCGGGCGCGAGCTCCGGCTGCGTAAGGTGCGGGCGCGGTGAGGGCAGGGCGGTGAGGATCTGCGTGGTCGGCTGCGGCGCGGTCGGGTCGCTGTTCGCGGCGCACCTCTCCGTGCTCGACGACGTGGAGACGTGGGCGTACGACGTCTCCCGGGAGCACGTTGACGCGATCAACGCCCGCGGGCTCCGGCTCTCGGGCGCCGGCGAGCTGACGGGGCATCCGCGCGCGACGAGCGACGCGGCCGAGCTCCCGCCGTGCGACTTCGGCATCGTCGCCACGAAGGCGATGCACACGGGAGACGCGGTCGCGGCGACCGCGCACGCGTTCCGCGACGGCTGCGTCGCCTCCGTGCAGAACGGCCTCGGCAACGAGGAGGCGATCGCCGAGCACGTCGCGCGCGTGATCCGCGGCACGACGTTCCCGGCCGGGAAGATCCTCGAGCCCGGCCACGTGCAGTGGGACGTCCGCGGCGACACGACGCTGGGGCCGTTCGAGCCGAGCCCGGCGCCGCTGGAGGAGGTCCTGCGCCTTGCGGAGGCGTGCACGCGCGCCGGGATGCCGACGGAGGCGGTCGCCGACGCGCGCGGGCCGCAGTGGCGGAAGGTGATCTTCAACGCCGCGACGAACCCGGTGGGCGCGCTCACGGGGCTCACGCACGGGCGCGTGTGCGAGGACCCCGCGCTGCGGGCGCTCGTCTCGCGCCTGGTGGACGAGGGGAAGGCGGTCGCGGCCGCGCAGGCGATCGTCCTCGACGCCGACCCCGAGGCGCTGATCGACCACGCGGCGCGGCCGGACGTCGCCTACGGCCACAAGGCGTCGATGTTGCAGGACGTGGAGGCGCGGCGGCAGACGGAGGTGGACTACCTGAACGGAGGGATCGTGCGGTTCGGACGCGAGCTCGGGGTGGCGACGCCGCTGAACGAGGCGATCACGGCGCTCGTGCACGGGGTGGAGCGGTCGTGGCGGTAGGCGAGGCCGGGCGGCGATACGCGCGCGTCCGCGAGGCGCTCGCGCGCGACGGCCTCGACGCCGTCGTCGTCTGCGGCTCGGAGTACACGGGCTTCGAGGGCGCGGTCACGTACCTGAGCGGGTTCACGATCGTGCACCGCTACGCGTACGTCGTGCTGCCGCTCGAGGGCGAGCCGGCGATCGTCTTCCCGGCCGAGGCGCGCTACGTCGGCGAGCACGGCACGACCTGGATCGAGGAGCAGGTGTTCGCCGACCGGCCGGGGGAGTGGATCGCCGACCGCCTGCGAGGCCGCCGCGTGGGCGTCTACGGGCTCGACTACGTGCTCACGGTGCGCGACTACCGCGCGCTCGAGGGCGCGGTCGAGCTGGTGCCGTGGGACGTCGAGTTCGACCTCGCGCGGGCGGTGAAGTCCGAGGCCGAGCTGGCGTCCGTCCGCGACTCCGTCCGCATCAACACCGAGGGGTTCCACGTCTTCCGCGAGTCGTACGCGCCCGGCCGCAGCGCCGCCGAGGTGATGGCGCCGGCGGAGCGCTACTTCGTCGAGCAGGGCTGCGGCCGGCTGACGATGAACATGGTCCTCGCGGGGCCGGAGTTCCTGCTCGCACGCGACGACGTGCAGCTCGGCGAGTTCGTGCTGCCGTCGCTCGAGATCGCCGGCCCCGGCGGGCACTGGGTGGAGGTCTCGCGCGCCCTCGGCACGCCGGGCGCGGAGGAACGGCGGATGCTCGACGCCTACGTGGAGTACTTCGAGGCCGCCCGCAGGGCGATGAGTCCGGGCGCGACCGCCCACGACGTCCACCGTGCCGTCTCGCGGGGCTTCACCGAGCGCGGCTGGCACCTCGGTCACGTCACGGGGCACTCGATCGGGATGACGATGATCGAGCACCCGAAGATCGGCGAGGGCGTCGAGACGGAGCTCGCGGAGGGAATGGTGTTCTCGATACACCCGCACGCGATCGGCGGCGACGGGCGGACGTGCCTGTACATGCAGGACACGTGGCTCGTGACCGCGGAGGGGGGCGAGCCGCTCGCGGGCCTGCCGATGCGGGTCTACTGAGCGGCGCCCGCGCTCAGAGCTGCCAGTCGCCGCCGCGCAGCACGGGCACCTCGTCCCCGTCGCGCGTCACGCCGGTCACCTCGACCTCGTTGGAGCCGATCATGAAGTCGACGTGGATGCTGCTGCGGTTGACGCGGTCGCGATCCACGTCGGCGACGGTGTCGAGGTAGGCCGACCCGAGCGCCACGTGGCTCGCCGCGTTCTCGTCGAGGAGCGTGTCGTAGAAGACGGTTCCGAGCGGTCCGATGCGGCCGCCGCGGTCGACGAGCGCCACCTCGCCGAGGCGCGAGGCGCCGTCGTCGCTGGCCGCGCGGGCGCGCAGCAGCTCGGCGCCCTCGTCCGCGTCGATGCGGACCGCGCGACCGCGCTCGAAGCGGACGACGAGGCCGCGGACGATCGAGCCGCCCTTGAGGACGAGCGGCTTCGTGGCGGTGACGACGCCCTCGACGCGGGCCGGGTCGGGCGCGGTGAAGACCTCCTCCGTCGGGAGGTTCGCCGCGAACGCGATCCCGTCGACCGTGGCGGACTCGCCGCTGTCCCAGGTGGAGGTGGGGAGGAGGCCGACCGACAGATCCGTGCCGGGGCCGCGGAACCGGAGCGTGTCGAACCGGCGCTCGTTCAGCGCGCGCTCGACCCGGGCGAGCTCGCCGAACCGCTCGCGCCAGGCGGCGACGGGGTCGGCCTCGTCGAGCCGGCAGACGTGGACGATCTCCTCCCAGAGGCGCGCGAGCGCGTCCTCCGGCTCCAGCTCCGGATGCACGACCCGCGCCCATGAGGGGGTCGGGCACGGCGACCCGGTCCAGTTCGTGGTGTTGTCGTCGATGACCCGGAAGTACTCGGGGATGAACGGGAAGGGCTCGCGTGCCACCCGGGCCGGGTCGAGATCCGCGGCGACGCCGAGAGGCGCCGTCGGCGCGAGCGCGATCCGGGCACACCGCTGCTCCCCGAGCTGGAGGACCCGCTCGCGGTGCCAGCTGGGCACGAAGTCGAGTGTCTGCGGGTCCGCGTGCTCGATCCGCGCGCGGCGCACCCACGGGTCGAACCAGTTGGCGTCGACGAAGCGCGCGCCGCGGCGGTAGGCGGCGGCTGCGATCGCGTGCACGAGCGGGCGCTTCTCGAGGTCCGCCCGAACCTCCACGACCTGGTCGGGCTGGACGTTCGCGCCGAAGCCGACGATCAGCTCGGCGTACCGCTCGATGACCTCGGGGGCGACTGCGGCGCTATGCCACGTCGGCGTGGATGCGACCACTCGACTCCTTGAGCCGCCCGCCGGTCCGGCCCGCGCGGACCGAGACGATCTCGCCCAGGATCGAGAGCGCCGTCTCGGCCGGCGTGGAGGCGCCGATGTCGAGTCCACACGGACCCGCGATCCGCTCGATCGCGTCGTCGTCGACGCCCGCCTCGAGCAGCCGCTCGCGGCGTGCCTCCTGCGCGCGGCGCGAGCCGAGCGCGCCGACGTAGAACGCCTCCGTGGCCAGCGCGCCCGCGAGCGCCGGCACGTCGAAGCGCTCCTCGTGCGTGAGCACGACGACGGCGGTGGCGTGGTCGACCTCCGCCTGCGAGAGGGCCTCCTCGGGCCACGAGACGAGCAGCTCGTCGGCGCTGGGGATGCGCTCTCGCGTCGCGAACTTCGCGCGCGGGTCGGCGACGACGGTGCGCCAGCCGAGGTCGTTGGCGAGCCGGCAGAGCGCCTCCGCGGTGTCGACCGCGCCGACGACGAGCACCCGCGGCGGCGGCCCGACGAGGTCGGCGAAGACGGTCTCTCCGTCCACCTCGACGAGGCGGCTGCGGCCGCTTCGCACGAGCTCGTGCGTGAGGCCGGCGAGCGCCTCGGGGCCGTCTCCGAGGCGGTCGCCTCCCTCGAGCGAGAGCAGGTTCGCCCCGACGTGACGCCCGTCGAGGACGACGTAGCGTACGCCGTGCTCGCCTTCCTCCTCGGCGCGCACGGCGCGCTCGAGCAGGGCCGGATCGGGGGCCTCGACCCAGACGTCGATCTCGCCGCCGCACGGGAGGCCGACGCCGAACGCGAGGTCGTCGTCGATCCCGTACGTGAGCCGTCGCGGGGCCGCCCCGTCGAGTACCTCCCGGCCGACGCCGTACACCTCGTTCTCGACGCAGCCGCCGGAGACTGAACCCGCCAGCTCGCCCCCGGACGAGATCAGCAGCTTCGAGCCGACGGGGCGGGGCGCCGAGCGGCGCGTGTCCACGACCGTGGCCAGGGCGACGCGCTCGCCCGCAGCGGCGAACCGGCGCAGCTCGGAGGCGATCTCACGCACGCCCGGATCGTATCCGCGCGGTGCGGGTCGGCAGCGGCGCGGGCTACGCTTCCCCGGCCGTGGCCGAGGATCAGCCCCACCCGAGGATCCAGCGGCTCCGCGAGCGCAAGCACCGCCACAAGCAGCGGTCGAGGCCGTACCGGCTCGGCTTCGGCGTCGTCGGCGGAACGCTCGTGCTCGCGGGGCTGGTGCTCAGCCTGCCGCTCGTGCCGGGGCCTGGGTTCCTGCTCATCCTCATCGGCCTCGGGATGCTCGCGCTCGAGTTCGACCGCGTGGAGCGCCTCGTCGAGCGGCTCGTCCACCGGCTCGACGACGTCGAGGCGAAGGCGAAGGCGGCCTCGCCGGCCCAGAGGCTGCTCGTGGCGGCGGTCGTCGCGGTCGGCGCCGCGGCCGCGATCACGGCCGCGATCGTGTGGGACATCCCCTGGGCGCCGGTCTAGGTGGGCGCGCGGCGACGCGCGCCGGTGCGGCCGGTCGCCGAGGTGCCCGCGCGAGCCGTTCGCTCGCCTAGTGCGTGGCGGCGCAGGCGCAGATGCGCTCGCCGAGGTGCCGGCGCTCCCGGGGCAGCCCGCAGCCGGAGCAGAGCGGCGGGAGGATGTGGAGCGTGACGAGCACCGACCGCATCAGCGACACGGCAAGCGCGCAGTAGATGGCGAGGAGGGTCAGGGTCATGCTGCTCCTATCGGTCAAACCTAACGAAACCTGAGTCCCCGGAACAGGGAGCCTTACGGGCGGCGATGGCGTTCCGCGGTGCGGCGGCGGCTAGAATCACGATCGTGAGCTGGGTCTTCCTCGCCTTGCTCGCGGCGGCGGTCGCCGTCCTCGTCGCGGCCGAGTGGCCGCGACTCGAGCAGCGGTTCGGCTCCGACGCGCGTCGGCGTCGCGAGCGTGAGCGCCGCAAGGCGAGCCTGAAGCTGCTCCGGACGGAGGGCACGGAGCGGGGCGAGCGGTCGGAGTCCGAGGAGTTCGCGGCGAGTGTCGAGCGCGACCTCTCGCAGCTCCCCACCATCGACGACGAGCGGCGCTAGCGGGCGCGCCGGCCGCCGCCGGCAGCAGGATGCTTCGAGGGCCTGCTAGCGGACGACGAAGCTCGCGCTGAGCCGGGCGGTGTTCGGCAGGATCGCAGGGACGTTTTCCATGTTCCGCGTCTCCTGGTAGTCCGAGACCTGCAGCACGAGCCGGTGGCGCCCGGGCGCGAGTCCGGCGAGCGGGACGCGCACCCGCCCGCCGGAAAGGCGAGCCGGGCGCTCGGCACCGTCGACCTGTGCGCGGATCGTGGCCGGGTCGACGCCGGCGCCCGCGTCGGTGGCCGCCACGAGCAGCATGCCGCCGCGACGCGGCGTCCGGGTCAGGAGCCGCAGTCGTGGCGGGCGCGTGTCGTTCACCCAGAACCGGAACGAGAACCGGCCCGCTGTCGAGCGCGTGGGGGAGTCGAAGACGACGTCGTACGCGCCCGCGGCCGGAAGGACGGCGCCCGACACGAGCGTGGGGTCGAGGAACTGGGCGAGGTACGGGTTGAGGTTGAGCGGCAGCGACGTGTAGCCCACCTGCCTCGCCTCGTCCCCGGCGCGGACGACGCGCGGCTCGACCCGAACGCCGCGCGCGCGGGAGACGATCGCGACGCCGAAGTTCGCGACCGGTCGCGCGAGCCGGACCCTGAACACCTGCTCGGGCCCGGCGAGCGGCGTCGGCTCGCCGCTGCCCGAGGCGCCGGTCGGGTAGCGGTAGGACGTGACGCGGGCGGGACGGCCTGCGGTGTTGCCGCGGAAGAGGCCCGTCCGCGGGAGCGTCCGCGACGGCGCG
>DATHTC010000209.1:0-4255 GCA_035463735.1 Gaiellaceae bacterium
TGTTCGAGGTTGGACTCCCGGCGCGCTTCCGTAAAGTCGCCCGTTCGGGGTAACACGTCGGAGCGACCCTCCGGGGCCGGGCACGCGCCGTAGAACCCCATCACGGCGGCTGGTATGGTCTGTCGTACCGTCGCATGCGGCTTGCGACGCGACGGGCTCCTGCGGCGTACGGGTAGAGCCGGAGGAGAGACGGGGAGTGGAAGAGTCGACAGAGGGTCCGCCCTGGGTTCCGGGGCCCGGCGGCCCAGACGTCATTGCGTGGCTTCGCCCGCTCGTGAGGCAGCTCCGCACCGAGCCGGCGCACCTGTCGTCTGGCGATACGATCCTGCTGCTCGAGTTCGAGGTTGACGGAGCTCGGTGCCTGCTGATCGAGCGGCGGTCCCCCGCGCCAGAGCATAGGTTGAGCCCCCGCGAGCGGGAGATCGCCCTCATGGTTGCTCGGGGCTACGCCGACAAGATGATCGCCGCCGAGCTCGGGATCAGCCGTTGGACCGTCTCGACGCACTTGCGCCGCGTCTACGTCAAGCTCGCAGTCCACTCCCGTGCAGCCATGGTGGCGAAGCTCGCTGAGGACCGGCTCGCGTGGCCCGAGCTCGTGCCGTTCGAGGTTGGCGACGCGGATCGCGTGAGCGCGAACGGCAGCGTCCGCGATCGACGGCTCCCCTCGCGTGAGTCGACAACTGAACCAAAGCGGCGCCGGGCGCCGCTGAGACTCAACCCCGGTCAGCCCACTGGGACTCCGACGTCGAGGGTGTGAACAAGGCAGAGCCCGCCGTGATAGTGCCCAAGGGCCGCGGACGACCGTGCCCTCGCGAAAAAGGTCCTCCGAATCCTCGCCCGACCGGAATCCGGATCCGGGTGAGCCCCCGAAGTCCCAGGCCGGCGTGGGCGTCGGCGACGACCAGTTGCACGCCGGCGAGGCCGCGTTCGACAAGCGAGCGCAGGAAGCTGCGCCAGAAGGCCTGCGTCTCGGCCTCGCCGACGTCGAGCGCGATCACCTCGCGGAAGCCTGACCGCAGTCGGCCCTGCTCAGGTCCTTCACCGGGAGGTTGAGGAAGGTCTGCCTCGCCGTCGCGAGCTCCTTTCGGCCGGGGTCGGGCCGGTCAGCTCTCGAGCCTCTCCTCCAGGCGGACGGTCACCGTGTCGCCCGCCTCCTTCCCGATCGCCTTCCGCAGCTCGGCCTTCACGGGGAGCATGTGGGTGCCGTCGCCCAAGGCCATGAAGGAGCTGCGAAAGGGATGGCCGTCGATCGCGCCGCGGACCTTCACGAGCCCGCGCGTGCCGAAGAACTCCACCGACGGGGGCCAGACGACGTAGGTCCACGCCCCCTTGGCCCCGCTCGACTGCAGCGTCGCGGTGAACTGCTCGTCCATCGATGCTCCTCTCGCTGATCGCCTCTCACCTTGGACCGGCGTCTCAGCGAGAACTCAGCGGCGGCGGCACGCCGACCGAACGACGTGCCGCTGAGCCCGCCGGCGCCCGGCGGGCGGGCGCTGACGCGTCAGTCCTCGGGCTCGCCGTCGAAGTAATCGAGCGTCTCGATCCGGCCGATCACGCCGAGTCCGCGCCACGACAGCTTGCGCGAGCGCGGGTACCAGCACATGTCGTTCGGCCGCCGCGTGCCGTAGACGAGCATCGTCACCCCCTCGGGGCCTGCGACGAACGCGTGCGAGATCCCGGTGCCCGGCGGCCTCGCAACCACGTGCCCGGGGCGCAGCGCGAGCTCCTGTCTGCGCTCGCCCGCCGCCTCGCGGCGCGGCGACGGCCACAGCTCCAGGGCGGCGGTGCCCTCGAGGATCACGAACACCTCTTCCTCCTCGGAGTGGCAGTGCGGAACGGAGCCGCGGCGTCCCGGCGCGATCTGCTCCCAGTGCAGGCCGGCGAGCTCGGACCGCTCGTCCGTCGCGAGCGACGCCGTCGTCAGGCGCCCGCGCCACCGCTCGAGCTCGACTTCGTCGACGTTGACGATGTTCGCCGGCCGCGGCGCCGGCTCGGCGTAGGCGAGCGGCTCCGCCTGCGCCTCGACGTCCCACGGGTCGTCGTCCCGGCCCTCGACCCACGGCCACCCGAGCCTGAGCGCGCGCGAGCGCGGGAGCCAGCCCACCTCCGTCGGGTGACGCGTGCCGAAGACGAGGTACTCGAGCCCCTCCGGGCCGGCGACGAAGGTGTGCTCGAGCTCGTTGGCGCGATGGATCACGCAGTCGCGCGGCCGCACCTCGTGCACGGCGCCGTCCTGCCAGGCGAGGCCCGACCCCGCGAGGACGAAGAAGAGCTCCTCCGAAGCTCCGTGCGAGTGGGGCGGCGTCGGCAGCATCCCCGGATCGACGCGGACGCGGTTCACGCCCACCCCGCGCGTGCCGGCCGCGTCGCCGAGGCGCTGCCAGGTCGCGGCCATCTCTCCCTTCTCGCGCCGGTACGACTCGACCTCGTCCCAGTGGGCGACCGTCATCCCGCAACTCTGTCAGACCGCGGCGCGGGATCTCGGCTTCACCGGCGCGTGACGAGGCGGCGCATCAGGCGGCCGTGCTCTCGATGCGCAGCGGCGCCCGGCCGGCGACGAGGTCGGCCCGCTGCAGGCCCGCGAGATCCCCGGGAGCGATGTGGCACCGGTACCGGTGGCCGCTGCCGTCCTCCTGCCAGGGCGGCTCGACCGTCCGGCAGACGTCGCCGAGGAAGCGCGGGCAGCGGGTGTGGAAGCGGCAGCCGGTCGGCGGCCGGCTCGGACTCGGCAGCGGGCCGTAGAGCGTGATGCGCGGGCGCTGCTCGTCCGACGGAAGCGCGGGCGCGGCGGAGAGGAGCGCCTCCGTATAGGGGTGGTGCGGCGGCTTGAAGATGACCGCGGCCGGCCCGAGCTCGACGAGCGCGCCGAGGTACATCACGCCGACCCGGTCGGCGACGTAGCGCACGACGCCGAGGTCGTGGGAGATGAAGAGGTACGAGGTCTCCTTCAGCGCACGGAGGTCCCGCACCAGGTTGAGGATCGCCGCCTGGACGGAGGGGTCGAGGTCGGAGACCGGCTCGTCGCAGATGACGATCCGCGGCGACCCCGCGAAGGAGCGTGCGATCGCGACGCGCTGCTTCATCCCGCCGGAAAGCGCGCCCGGGCGGAGGGCGAGGTCGTCCGGCGCGAGGCGGACGAGGGACGCGAGGTCGCGGACGGCGGCGTCCAGGTCGACCGCGTCCTCGGCGAGCCGGCGCACGGAGCGCCGGAGGATGGCAGCGACGGTCACCGCGTGGTTGAGGGCGCCGTCGGGGTTCTGGAACACCATCTGCACGGCGCGCCGCGCCTCGCGCGGACGGTCGCGCAGGGCCCACGGCAGCTCCTCCCCCTCCAGCCGTAGCGAGCCGGCGGTGGGCGCGGCGAGCCCCGCCAGGCAGCGTGCGAGCGTCGTCTTGCCGCTGCCCGACTCGCCCACGAGCCCGAGGATCTCGCCGTGGTGGAGGTCGAACGAGACGTCCGCGACGGCATGGATCCGCACGTCGCCCGCGCGGAACGTCTGCGACACCCGCTCGGCCCGGAGGAGGACGCCTGCGTCCTGCGGGATCGCGGCGTCGTGCGCCGACCCCCGGCGCGCCCGGAGCCGCGGGACCTCCCGGTGGAAGTGGCAGCGGCTCGTCCAGCCGTCGGCGACGCGCGCAGGAGGCGGCGCCTCCGCCCGGCAGCGAGGACGGACGAGCGCGCAGCGGTCGGCGAACACGCAGCCCACGACCTCGGCGCCGAGCTCGGGGGCGCGGCCCGGGATCGGCTCGAGCCGCGGGGGCGCGACGTCCGTGGCGAGCCGTGGCACGCAGCGGAGGAGCGCCAGCGGGTACGGGTTGCGCGGCGAGGCCACGACCCGCTCCGCGGGCCCCTCCTCGAGCAGCCGCCCGGCGTACAGCATCCCCACCCGGTCACAGAGCCGGGCGACGACGCGGACGTCGTGGCTGATGAGGACGATCGCGGCCTCGAGCTCCTCCTGGAGGGACTCGAGCAGGTCGAGCACCTCGGCCTCGACCGTCGCGTCGAGCGCGGTCGTCGGCTCGTCCAGGACGAGCACCTCCGGATTCGCGGCGAGCGCCATCGCGATCAGCACGCGCTGCTGCTGCCCCGACGACAGCTCGTGCGGATAGCGGCCGAGGACGCGGGCGGGGTCGCCGACCCGGACCTCGCTGAGCATCCGCGCGGACGCTTCCGCAGCCTCGGCGGGAAGAAGGCCGCCGTGCACGCGATAGACCTCTGCGATCTGCGTCCCCACCCGCAGCGACGGGTTGAGCG
>DATHTC010000210.1:0-6102 GCA_035463735.1 Gaiellaceae bacterium
AGGATAGACCCGTGCCTCCGCCCCGCGTCACTCGCCGCTTCGGCGCAGTCGGCCTCGCGCTGACGGCGTACTACCTCTGGCGGCGGCTGCCGGCGGCGCAGCGGCGGCAGCTCGCGGAGGCGGCGCGCAAGCACGGGCCGCGGCTCGCATCCCGGGCGGCACGCGCGGCGTCCTCCCGCCGCCGGCGCCCTCCGCGCTAGCCGGAAGCGGGAGCCGCAGCCTCGGTCGAGAGGGCGGCGGTCACGATCCTGTTCTGCTCGACCAGGTGGGCGGTCGGGTACCCCTCACTCGGGCTCGCGCGCCACGGCCGGCCGACGTAGCGGAGCGGGAGCCCGGCGGCCGCTTCCTCGAGCCGGTGCCGGATCGTCCGGTAGGCGCCCATGTTCTGCGGCTCCTCCTGCGCCCAGACGAGCTCCTCGAGCGAGGGGTACGAAGCGACGAGCGCTCGCGCCTCCTCGACCGGGAACGGGTACAGCTGCTCGAGCCGCGCCACCGCGACGGTCGACGCCTCCGCCCGTGTCTCGTGGCCGGCGATGTCGTAGTAGAGCTTCCCGGAGCAGAGCACGAGGCGCCGCACCGCCGCTGCGTCGGCCGACGGGTCCGGGATGACGGGCCGGAACTCACCCTCGGTGAGGTCGGCGAGCGTCGACGCCGCCTCCTTCAGCCGTAGCAGCCCCTTGGGCGTCATCACCACGAGCGGCCGCGCCGCCGGATCCAGCGCCTGCCGCCGGAGCAGGTGGAAGTACTGGGCCGACGTCGTGCAGTTGGCGATGCGGACGTTTTCCTGCGCCGCGAGCGCGAGGAAGCGCTCCAGACGCGCGCTCGAATGCTCCGGCCCGTTGCCCTCGTAGCCGTGCGGCAGCAGGAGCACGAGCCGCGAGGTCTGCTTCCACTTCGACAGCCCGGAGACGATGAACTGGTCGATCACGATCTGCGCGCCGTTGACGAAGTCGCCGAACTGCGCCTCCCAGAGCACGAGCGACTCCGGCGCCGCGATCGAGTAGCCGTACTCGAAGCCGACGGCCGCGTACTCCGAGAGCGGCGAATTGTGGATCTCGAAAGACGCCTGCGCGTCGCGGAGGCGCTGCATCGGGGTCAGCTGCTCGCCCGTGCGGGCGTCGTGGAGGACGAGGTGCCGGTGCGAGAAGGTGCCGCGCTCCGTGTCCTGCCCCGTCAGCCGGATCGGGATCCCCTCGGTGAGGAGGCACGCGAACGCGAGCGCCTCGGCCTGGCCCCAGTCGATCCCGCCCTCCTCGATCGTCTGCCGGCGGCGCTCGAGCTGGCGCGCGAGCTTCGGGTGGACGGTGAATCCGTCGGGGGCCCGCAGGAGCTCCTCGTTCAGCTCGCGCAGGCGGTCCCCGGCGACGGCGGTGACGACGTCGGCGCGGCGCGCGTGCGGCGTGCGATCGCCGCGGCTCTTCGCCGGGATCTGCTCGCCGAAGCTCGCCTTGAGGCGCTCGTGGGCGGCCTTCACCGAGTCCCAGGCACGCCGCCCGAGCTCCGCGGCCTCGTCCGGCGAGACGACGCCGTCGGCCGCGAGCCGCTCGGCGAACTGCTCGCGCACGGGCGGGTGGGCGGCGATCCGCTCGGCCATCAGCGGCTGCGTGTACGCGGGCTCGTCCTGCTCGTTGTGCCCGTGGCGGCGGTACCCGACGAGGTCGATCACGACGTCGACGCCGAACCGCCGCCGGAACGCGAGCGCGAGCCGAATCGCGGAGATCGCGGCCTCCGGATCGTCCGCGTTCACGTGGACGATGGGGACGTCGTACCCCTTCGCCAGGTCCGAGGCGTAGCGGGTGGAGCGCCCTTCGACGGGCTCGGTCGTGAACCCGACCTGGTTGTTCGTGATCAGGTGGAGCGTGCCCCCCGTCGAGTAGCCGACGAGCCCGTCGAGGTTGAGCGTCTCGGCGACGACTCCCTGGCCCGAGAACGCAGCGTCGCCGTGGAGGAGCACGGGGAGCGCGACCTCAGGGCGGTGGATGCCCTCGCCGCTCGAGCGGTCGGTCTGCTGCGCGCGCGCCCACCCCTCGACCACGGGGTCGACGGCCTCCAGGTGACTGGGATTCGACGACAGCGTCACCGTGACCTCGCCGGCCTCCGTGTGCCTCGTCGCCCGCGCGCCGAGGTGGTACTTCACGTCGCCTGTGCCGCCCTCAGGGTCGGAGCTGACGGCCTCGATCGTCCGCTCGCCCTCGAACTCTCGCAGGACGACCTCGTACGGGCGTCCGAGCGTGTGCGCGATCACGTTGAGGCGGCCGCGGTGCGCCATCCCGATCACGACCTCGTGCGCGCCGTCGGCGGCGGCGAGCTCGGCGGCCTCGTCGAGCATCGGCACGAGCACGTCGAGCCCTTCGACCGAGAACTGCTTCTGCCCGAGGAACGTCTTCCGCAGGTACGTCTCGAGCGCCTCCACCTCGGTGAGGCGACCCAGCAGCAGGCGTTGCTCCTCCGGCGCCAGCGGCTGCCGGTAGCGCCCGGACTCGATCGCCTGGCGCAGCCAGACACGCTGCTCGTGGTCGGAGATGTGCTCGACCTCGTAGGCGATCGTCCCGCAGTAGGTCTCCTGCAGCGTCGGCAGCACGTCGGCGAGCGTCTCGCCGGGGCACGCCACGCGGAGCAGGGCGGCAGGGATGCGCGCCTGCAGCTCCGGCGTGAGCGGCGGGACGAGGCGCAGCGGCTCGAGCGCCGGGTCGCCCGGAGGCTCGGAACCGAGCGGGTCGAGGCGTGCCGCGAGGTGCCCGTGTGTGCGGATCGCCTTCACCAGCGCCGTCGCGGCGGCAACCCCGGTGAGGAGCTCCTCGTCGACCGCAGACGGCAGCGCGGGAGTCGGCGTCGGCGCCGGAACCGCCGGCTGCGGCGCGAGCAGCGGCGGCGGAACGGCCGCGGCGACGGGCGCGCCGTTGCCGCCGTCGCGGCGCTCGAGCAGGCGTGCGAGC
Organism: Gaiellaceae bacterium; assembly: GCA_035463735.1. Taxonomy (GTDB): domain Bacteria; phylum Actinomycetota; class Thermoleophilia; order Gaiellales; family Gaiellaceae; genus DATHTC01. The sequence goes on from DATHTC010000210.1 coordinate 2,937, forward strand.
CCGGGCAGGCTGTGGAGGAGCTCGGAGTCGCCGCTCTCGAACAGGCGGCGCCATTCGGCCGGCACTGCGTCCGGATTGGTCAGGTACTCGTCGAGCAGCGCCTGGGCGAACCCCGCGTTGACGCCGTCGACCTCGCGTCGGCTCATGCAGTCCTTTGTAGCAGCGCGGGGCCTAGAACAGCGGCCGGTCGGCGGCAACGGCGATCGTCATCCCGAGCAGCCAGCCGAGGCCTGCTGCGGCGACCGCCCACGCGGCGAGCGTCCGCGACCGCCCCTGCGCCATGGCGACGGCGACGAGCGCGACGAGCATCGCGACGGGAGCGATGCGAAGGGGCCGCTCGACCACGGCGATCGCCGACACGAACACCGCCAGCGCGGCGAGCACCCCCGCGACGGATTCGGCTGCGCCCTCCCTGCGCTCGGGGGCGGTACTGCTCACGACCCGACCCTACCGCGGGCGAAGGCCTCCCGCCGGCGGTACCGACGGGTCGGCCCACCGTGGGGGCCCTGGCGGAACGGACGCCCGCCGAGCAGCCGCCGCAGTGCCCACGGGCTTCGCGGCTCCGGCTCGGGCGGCGTGGCCGGCCGCGCTGCGCCCTCCAGCGGCCGCGGCTCCGCGCGCCACGCGTACCACACGACCGCGCACAGGTAGAGGATGGGGATCTTCAGGATCACCATCATGAACAGGACCTCGAAGAGCGTCTCGTTCAAGCCGCGGAGTCTAACGAGGCTCGCGGGGTTAGGCCGTGGACGCCGGGGGAACGGGTGTGGCCATGACCCAGGTAGACCTGACGGCGCTGCTCGCGCGTGCGGAGGAGGCGGGCTGCGTGAACCTGTCGCAGCTCGGCGAGATCCTGCAGGAGGCCGACCTCGACGAGAGCGAGGCCGAGGCGCTCTGGGCGCAGCTCGACGAGCGCGGGATCGAGATCACCGACGACTGCGGCCGCCTCGAGGTCGAGGAGGCGCCCGAGTACGTGAACCACGACCTCGCCGTGGCCACGACCGACGCGCTCCAGCTCTTCCTGAACGAGGCGGCGCGGTACCCGCTGCTGACGGCGGCCGAGGAGGTGGAGCTGGCGAAGCGGATCGAACGCGGCGACGCGGCCGCGAAGGAGCGAATGATCAACTCGAACCTCCGCCTCGTCGTCTCGATCGCCAAGAAGTACCAGGGGCACGGCCTCTCGCTGCTCGACCTGATCCAGGAAGGGATCATCGGACTCATCCGCGCGGTCGAGAAGTTCGACTGGCGCAAGGGCTTCAAGTTCTCGACCTACGCCACGTGGTGGATCCGCCAGGCGGTGCAGCGCGGCGTGGCGAACAAGTCGCGCACGATCCGGATCCCGGTCCACATCGCCGAGCGCGAGACGAAGATCGCACGAGCGGAGCGGGAGCTGACGGCCGAGCTCGGACGCGCGCCGACGGACGCCGAGGTGTCGAGGAAAGCGAAGCTCTCGCCGAAGCACGTAAGAGAGGTTCGCGCCGCGGCACGCGCCGTGACGAGCCTGGACCGGCCGCTCGGTGACGAGGGCGAGGCCTCCTTCGGCGACCTCTTCGCGGGCGAGGACGCCTCGCCGGAGGAGGAGGTGACGGTGAGCCTCGAGCAGGAGGTGCTGCACCGGGCGCTCGCCGAGCTGCCGGAGCGCGAGCAACAGGTGCTGAAGCTCCGCTACGGCCTCGACGGCGAGCAGGAGCCGCTCTCGCTCGAGGCGATCGGCCGCCAACTGGGGATCACGCGCGAGCGTGTTCGCCAGCTCGAGTCGGCGGCTCTCGAGCGCCTCGCGATGCGCCGCGAGATCGGCGCGCTGCACGTAGCCGCGTAGACGGGCCGCACCCGAGCGCGGCGCTGGGCCGTTGTGGAAGAAGATGGACGCCGCGCGCCCCCCTGCTCGCACGCCGAGATCGCCGCTGTGGCGGCGCCCGTGGCTGGTCGGGACGCTGGCCGCGGTCGTGGTCGTCGCCGGCGCCCTGGCAGCGCTCGTGGCCGCGCGCGGCCCGTTCTTCTTCGTCTCCTGTGACCCCCAGGCGCTGCTCGAGCGGGAGCTCGGCAAGAGCACGCTCGTGCTCGGCGCCAAGGGCGCCGTGATCGCGACGATCGCCCCCGAGCACGAGAACCGCCCGGTGGCGCTCGACCGGATCTCGCCGTGGCTGCAGCGGGCGACGGTGGCGATCGAGGATCGCCGCTTCTTCGAGCACGAGGGGATCGACTACCGCGGCACGCTCCGGGCGCTCGTCGCCAACACGGGGGAGGGAACGGTCGTCCAGGGCGGCTCGACGATCACGCAGCAGCTGGCCCGGAACCTCTACCTCGGGAGCGAGCAGTCGGTGTCGCGGAAGCTGACGGAGGGGTGTCTCGCGGTCGAGCTCGAGCGGGAGTGGTCGAAGGAGCGGATCCTCGCCGGATACCTCAACCGCGTCTACTACGGCAACCGCGCCTACGGGGCCGAGGCGGCCGCGCGCACCTACTTCTCGAAGCCGGCGGCGAAGCTGACCGCGGCCGAGGCGGCGCTGCTCGCCGGGCTCCCGCAGTCGCCCTCGCGGCTCGACCCGCTGGCGGCCCCCGAGCGGGCCCGTGCGCGCCGCAGCGAGGTGCTCACGGCGATGGTCGAGACCGGAGCGCTGTCGGCGCGTCAGGCGGACGAGATCCGTCGGCAGCCGCTCCGCCTGGCGCCCTCGCCGGCCTACGGGCAGCAGCGCGACCCGTACCTGGCGAGCTTCGTCGCCGAGCAGCTGACGGAGCGCTACGGGGCCGAGGTGCTGCGCGAGGGCGGGCTCCGCGTCTACACGACGATCGACGCCCGGATGCAGCGGCTGGCCCGCCGGGCGGTGCTGCGGACGCTCGACCGCCGCGGCGACCCGGCCGCCGCCGTCGTCGCGATCGACCCGAAGAACGGCGCCGTCCGCGCGCTCGCATCGATCGTCCCCGGTCGGCGCACGGCGTTCAACCTCGCTGTCGACGGCAAGCGGCAACCGGGCTCCACCTTCAAGACGTTCGTGCTCGCCGAGGCGATCCGGCGCGGGATCGACCCATGGCGCACCAAGTACCTGTCGGCGCCGTTCGACGGCCCGGCGTTCGGCGGCAAGCCGTGGCAGGTCACCACCTACGACGGCACATACCTCGGGCGGCCGTCCGTCGCCGCCGCGACGCTCGCGTCCGACAACTCGGTCTA
>DATHTC010000211.1:0-3516 GCA_035463735.1 Gaiellaceae bacterium
GGCCTCGGTCGAGTGGTAGAGCGACTCCCCGTCGTCGGGATCGGCGCCGGCCTCGAGCAGGACGAGCGTGAGCTCGGGATCGTGCAGGATCCCGGCTGCGCCGTACAGCGCGGACATCCGCCCGTACTCGTTCTCGTACGACGCGTTGGGATCGGCGCCGCGCTCCAGCAGCTCCCGTGCGAGCGCGGCGGGCGTGTAGACCGAGTGGGAGACGTAGACGATCGGCGCCCAGCCGCGTGGACCGCCGGGCGCGTTCGGGTCGCCGTCCCAGCCGCGCCCGAGGACGAGCCGGGCCCACGGGTCGCGCTCGAGCTCCGGCCTGGCGGCGAGCATCGCGTCGGCCCGGTCGCGCCGCTGCGACGTGGCCGCGAGCACGAACGCCTCGGCGTTCGCCTCGACCGCGGTCACGAGCGCCGGCCAGCTCGGGTAGCCGTGCTCCCGCGCGAGCACGAGCTGTGCGTGGGCCAGGATCGGCTCACGCCCGCCGAGCCGCGCGACGGCGTCCTCGTCGCCGGCGCGGGCCGCCTTCACGAGCTCCTTCGCCTGCTTGCGGAGCTGCTCCAGGTTCACCACGACCTCCTTCGCGAGGCCCGGTGTCCGCGGCGTCGGGCCGAAAGAGATCGGTGGTTCTGCGGGTGCTGCGGCGAGGTGGGCTCTGCCCTGCCCGCGGACCGGGTGCGCCCTCGTGCGCGGGGCGATCGTACCGCGTCTGCGAGGATCGGCGGCATGGATCTCACCCGGCTGCTGGCAGACGAGCGCGCCCGCTTCGAGCGGGAGCACCCGCGCTCGCGCGAGCTCGCCGAACGTGCGCGCCGGTCGCTCCTGGCCGGCGTGCCGATGCACTGGATGGTGCGCTGGCCCGGCGGCTTCCCCGTCTTCGCGGCCGACGCGGGCGGCGCCCGTTTCCGCGACGTCGACGGGCACGAGTACGTCGACTTCTGCCTCGGCGACACCGGCGCGATGACGGGACACTCGCCGGAGCCGACCGTCCGCGCCGTGCGGCAGCAGGTTGCGCGCGGGATCACGCTGATGCTCCCGAGCGAGGACGCGCTCTGGGTGGGCGAGGAGCTGACCCGCCGCTTCGGCCTCCCGCGCTGGCAGTTCGCGCTCACGGCCACCGACGCGAACCGGTTCGCCATCCGCCTCGCACGTGCGGTCACCGGACGCCCGCGGATCCTCGTCTTCAACTGGTGCTACCACGGCACCGTCGACGAGACCGTGGCCACCCTGCGCGACGACGCGGTCGTCCCGCGCGACGGCAGCCTCGGCCCGCCGGTGCCGCCGGCGGACACGACGCGGGTGGTGGAGTGGAACGACGTCGACGCGCTGGGGCGGGAGCTCGCGCACGGCGACGTCGCGTGCGTGCTCGCAGAGCCCGCGCTCACAAACGTGGGCATCGTGCCGCCGGAGCAGGGGTTCCACGACGCGCTCCGCCAGCTCACCCGCCGTCACGGCACGCTGCTCGTGATCGACGAGACGCACACGATCTGCGCCGGGCCAGGCGGCTACACGGCCGCGCACGGCCTCGAGCCCGACCTGCTCACGAGCGGAAAGCCGATCGCCGGCGGGATCCCCGCGGCCGCGTACGGCTTCTCGGCCGAGGTCGCCCGGCGCGTCGAGGCGGCGATCGCGGAGGAGGTGTCCGACGTCGGTGGGGTCGGCGGGACGCTCGCCGCGAACGTGCTCTCGCTCGCCGCCATGAGGGCCACTCTCGGCGAGGTGCTCACGGACGAGGCGTACGGACGGATGATCGCGCTCGGCGAGCGGTTCGAGGCGGGAGTCGCCGGCGTGATCGAGCGCCGCGGGCTGCCCTGGCACGTGACCCGGATCGGCTGCCGCGTCGAGTACCTCTTCCGCCGGGAGCGGCCGCGCACCGGCAGCGAGGCGGCTGCCGGCGGAGACGCGGAGCTCGACCGCCTCGCCCACCTCTGGGCGCTGAACCGCGGGATCCTGCTGACGCCGTTCCACAACATGGCGCTGATGTGTCCGGCGACGACGGCGGAGGACGTCGACCGGCACACCGCGGTGCTCGACGAGCTGGCCGCCTCGCTTGCGACCATCCCACGGTGAGCGAGCGCCAGGGCGGGGACAGCAGCGACCGCAGCTCCTCCAGTGCTCCCGCCCGCGGCGGCTCCGGCCACCTCCGTGCGCTCCAGTCGATCGTCGACGCCGCGCTGGCACACCTCGAGCTCGACGGGCTCCTCGACGAGCTTCTCCTCCGCATCCGTGACATCCTCGGCGCCGACACGGCCGCGATTCTCCTCCTCGACCCCGGCGCGAACGAGCTCGTCGCGTACGCCGCGAAGGGGCTCGAGGAGGCGGTCGACGCCGGCGTGCGCGTGCCCGTCGGCCGGGGCTTCGCGGGACGGATCGCGGCGGAGCGCCGAACGGTGGCGGTCGAGGACGTCGACCACGCCGACCTCGTCAACCCGATCCTGCGGCAGAAGCGCATCCGCTCTCTGCTCGGGGCGCCGCTCTTCGTACGCGGCGAGGTCACGGGGGTCGTCCACGTCGGGACGCTCTCGCCGCGCGTGTTCACCGCCGCGGACCACGAGCTGCTCCAGCTCGTCGCCGACCGCGCGGCGCTCGCGATCGACCACGGGCGCGCCTACGAGGCCGAGCACGCGCTCGCCGAGCGACTGCGGCGCCTGCAAGCGGTCACGGACGTCGCGCTCGCGCACCTCGAGCCGCGCGGGCTGCTCGACGAGCTCGTCCACCGCGTGCGCGAGATCCTCGACGCGGACACGTGCGCCGTCCTGCTGCTCGACGAGGAGCGGCACGAGCTCGTCGCGCGCGCTGCCGCGGGGCTCGAGGAGGAGGTCGAGGCGGGCGTGCGGATTCCGCTCGCCCGGGGCTTCGCCGGGCGGATCGCCGCCGAGCGGCGCCCGGTCGTCGTCGACGACCTCGAGCACGCGGACATCGTCAACCCGATCCTTCGCCAGAAGGGGCTGTCATCGCTCCTCGGGGCGCCGCTGCTCGCGCGCGACCGCGTGCTGGGCGTGATCCACGTCGGCTCGTTCACGCCGCGCGCGTTCACGCCCGACGAGACCGAGCTGCTCGAGACGGCGGCGGAGCGCGCGGCGCTGGGGCTCGAGCGCGCGCTGCTCCAGGAGCGGCTGATCGAGCTCGACCGCGTGCGCAATGCCTTCGTCGCCGTCGCGTCGCACGAGCTGCGGACACCTGCGGCGGCGATCCTCGGCAGCGCCCTCACGCTCCGGGCACGCCACGACGCGCTGCCCCCGGAGCAGGAGGAGGCACTGCGGGAGATCCTCGCGACGCAGGCGGAACGGCTCGCCGCGCTCGTCGAGCAGCTCCTCGACCTCTCGCAGCTGTCGGCGCACGGGGTCCCGATCCGGCGTGAGCGCGCCCGCGTCCGCGACCTCGTCGACCGGACGCTCGCCCTGATCGAGCCGGCGCAGCGGGAGCACGTGACGGTCGACGTCGACCCGGAGCTCGAGGCCGAGGTCGACGCGCTCGCGTTCGACCGGATCCTCTCGAATCTCGTCGTCAACGCCC
>DATHTC010000212.1:0-4018 GCA_035463735.1 Gaiellaceae bacterium
AGGCGTCATGGACGAGCTCGAGGAGAAGGAAGGCGGACCGCGATGACACAGCCGATCGAGACACTGCCCACCGAGACCGGGCGCCCGCCGAAGCTGTTCGTGCGGGTCACCGTCAACGGCGAGGAGCGCGGGGCCGAGATCGAGCCGCGCCTCCTGCTCGTCCACTTCCTCCGGGAGACGCTGGGCCTCACCGGCACGCACGTCGGCTGCGACACGACGAGCTGCGGCGCGTGCACGGTGCTCCTCGACGGCACGCCGGTGAAGTCGTGCACGGTGTTCGCCGTCCAGGCCGAGGGCCGCGAGCTGACGACCGTCGAGGGGCTGATGGAGGGAGCGCAGCTGAGCGCCGTCCAGCAAGGGTTCAAGGAGGAGCACGGGCTCCAGTGCGGCTTCTGCACGCCCGGGATGATGCTCGTGTCCACGGCGCTCCTGGCGGAGAACCCCGACCCGAGCGAGGAGGAGATCCGCTGGGCGATCTCGGGGAACATCTGCCGTTGCACCGGCTACCAGAACATCGTCAAGGCGGTGCAGTGGGCCGCGAAGGCGAAGGCCGAACCGACCACGCCGGACGCGGCGTAGAGGAGGGCGAGATGGCGGTCCAGGAGGAGCCCACCACCGGCTGGCTCGGGCGCAGCGTCCCGCGCAAGGAGGACGAGCGCTTCGTCCGCGGCAGGGGGAACTACATCGACGACATCAAGCTGCCGGGGATGCTCTTCATGGCGATCCTGCGCAGCCCGTTCGCCCACGCGCGCATCAACTCGATCGACACCTCGCAGGCGGAGGCGCTGCCGGGGGTCGTCGCCGTCGTCACCGGCGAGCTGCTCGCGCAGCACAACCTCGCCTGGATGCCGACGATGTCCGGCGACACGCAGGCCGTGCTCGCGACCGACAAGGTACGGATGCAGGGCCAGGAGGTCGCCTGCGTCGTCGCCGAGGACGTCTATACGGCCCACGACGCGCTCGAGTTGATCGACGTCGACTACGAGCCGCTGCCGGCGGTGACGACCCCGCAGCAGGCGCTCGAGGAGGGCGCGCCGCTGATCCGGGACGACAAGGAGGGGCAGACCGACAACCGCGTCTACCACTGGGAGGCCGGCGACGCCGAGGCGACCGAGCGCGCGTTCGCCGAGGCCGACCGGGTCGTCTCGCTCACGACGCACTACCCGCGCTGCCACCCGGCGCCGCTCGAGTGCTGCGGGTGCGTGGCCGACGTGAACCCGGCCACCGGCAAGGCGACGATCTACATGACCTCGCAGGCGCCGCACGCGCACCGGACGGTGTTCGCGCTCGTGGCCGGCCTCGCCGAGCACCAGATCCAGATCATCTCGCCGGACATCGGCGGCGGGTTCGGGAACAAGGTGCCTGTCTATCCGGGCTACGTGGTCGCCACCGCGGCGTCGCTCCTGATCGGGCGGCCCGTGAAGTGGATCGAGGACCGCACGGGCAACCTCATCTCGACCGGCTTCGCCCGGGACTTCCACATGGAGGGCCAGCTCGCGCTCAGGGCGGACGGCAAGATGCTCGGCCTCCGCGTGCGCATGCTCTCGGATCAGGGCTATGCGTACGCCGACGCCCAGCCGTCGAAGCTGAAGGCGGGCCTCTTCCACATCGTCACCGGCTCGTACGACATCCCCGCGGCCCACGTGGTGACGGACGGCGCCTACACGAACAAGGCGCCCGGCGGCGTCGCGTACCGCTGCTCCTTCCGGGTCACCGAGGCCTCGTTCCTCATCGAGCGGCTCGTACAGACGGCGGCGTACGAACTCGGGATCGACCCGGCCGACCTGCGCCGCCAGAACTTCATCGCGGCCGACGCCTTCCCCTACACATCTGCAACCGGATTCGAGTACGACTCCGGCGACTACACCCCGGCGCTCGACATCGCGCTCGAGCAGTCCGGCTACCGCGAGCTGCGGGAGGAGCAGGCGCGCCGCCGCGACTCCGACACGCTGCTCGGGATCGGCATCGCGAGCTTCACGGAGGTCGTCGGCGCGGGGCCGAGCCGCGACTACGACATCCTCGGCCTGAAGATGTTCGACTCCGCCGAGCTGCGGATCCACCCGACGGGGAAGGCGATCCTCAAACTGGGCGTGAAGTCGCAGGGCCAGGGCCACGAGACGACGTTCGCGCAGATCGTGGCGCACGAGCTCGGCCTCTCCCCCGACGACGTGCTCGTCCAGGAGGGCGACACCGACAACACCCCCTACGGCCTCGGGACGTACGCGTCCCGGTCGACGCCCGTGGCGGGCGCGGCCACCGCGGTCGTGGCGCGAAACGTGCGGGAGAAGGCGCGCAAGCTCGCGGCGCACCTGCTCGAGGTCGCGGAGGACGACGTGACGTGGGAGGACGGCCGCTTCCACGTCGTCGGCGCGCCCGACCGCGCCGCGACGATGCAGGAGGTCGCCTTCGCCGCGTACACGAACCACCCGCTGGGCATGGAGGCCGGGCTCGAGGGCGTCCACTACTACGACCCGCCGAACATGACGTATCCGTTCGGGACGTACGTCGTCGCGGTGGAGGTCGACCGCCGCACGGGCCAGTGGAAGCCGGTCAAGGTCGTCGCGGTCGACGACTGCGGCGTGCGGATCAACCCGATGATCGTCGAGGGTCAGATCATGGGCGGCCTCACCGAGGGCTACGCGATGGCCTCGATGGAGCTCATCACCTTCGACGAGGAGGGCAACTGCATCGGCTCCAACTTCATGGACTACCTGATCCCGACCGCGTGGGAGACGCCGCACTTCGACCTGTTCGCGACGGTCACGCCGTCACCGCACCATCCGATCGGGTGCAAGGGCGTGGGCGAGTCGGCGACCGTCGGCTCGCCGGCCGCGTTCGTGAACGCGGTCGTCGACGCGCTCGCGCACGCCGGCGTCCGGAACCTCGAGATGCCGGTCGGCCCGGACAAGGTGTGGGAGGCGATGGTCGAGGCGGGGGTGGCGCGGTGACGGGATCGAACGACGTGCTGGCGGAGGCGGCGCGCCTCGCCGGCGAGGGCGAGCCGTTCGCCCTCGCCACGGTCGTGAGCGTGCTCCGGCCTGCGTCCGCACGCCGCGGCGACCGCGCGCTGGTGACGCCGGACGGCGGCCTCTCGGGCTGGGTCGGCGGGGCGTGCTCGGAGCCGATCGTCGTCCGCGAGGCGCTCCGGGCGCTGGCCGACGGCGAGCCGCGGCTCGTGCGGGTCTGCCCGCCCGGGCGCGCGGAGGACGCGCCGCCGGGCGTGGTCGTCGCCGAGTCGAGCTGCGCCTCGGAGGGGACCGTAGACGTGCTCGTCGAGCCGCAGCTGCCGGCGCCGCTGCTCGCGGTCGTCGGAGACGGCCCCGCCGCGCGCACGCTCGGCGCCCTTGCCCACACGATCGGCTGGCGGGTCACGGACGACGTCGCCGCAGGGCCCGACGCCGTCGTCGTCGCGACGATGGGCCGCGGCGACGAGGACGCGCTCCAGGTCGCACTCCAGGCGGGCGTCGGCTACGTCGGGCTCGTCGCGAGCTCGCGCCGCGCCGCCTCCGTGCTGGCCTCGCTCCGCGGGAGCGGCGTCGACGAGGAGGCGCTCGCCCGCGTCCGCAGCCCCGCAGGCCTCGACCTCGGCCCCTCCACCCAGGAGGAGATCGCGGTCGCCGTGCTCGCGGAGCTCGTCGCCTGGCGCCACACGCGCGGGGAGCCGCCGGCGCCGCCGGCCGAGGCCGTCGACCCCGTGTGCGGGATGACGGTCGCGGTGGAGGGCTCCACCCACTCGGCGGTGCACGAGGGGCAGACGTACTGGTTCTGCTGCCCCGGCTGCCGCGGGCGCTTCGTCCGCGACCCCGGGAAGTACCTCGGCGCGGGCACGAGAGCGGACGCGTGAAGCTCGAGAACTCCTTCGAGGTGCCGGTGCCGCCCGAGCAGGCGTGGGCCCTGCTGATGGACGTTCCGCGCGTGATCCCCTGCATGCCCGGGGCGCAGCTGACCGAGACCGTCGACGACTCGACGTGGAAGGCGTCGATGAAGGTCAAGCTCGGCCCGATCGGGCTCCAGTTCG
>DATHTC010000213.1:0-2097 GCA_035463735.1 Gaiellaceae bacterium
GACCGCCTCGACACGACGATGAACTACCGGCTGCGCGACGCCGTCGTCGGGCTGCTCGCGGTCGGGCCGTTCGACTCGAAGGGCTTCCCGGACAGCGGCCGCCCGCTCGCGCCGTCCGAGTTCGCCGCACGGCTCGCCTCGATCCGCGAGGACTACGCCGACGCGGCGTACTTCTCGGCCATGAACCTGCTCGACAGCCACGACACGGAGCGGCTCCGGTGGACGCTGACGCCCGGCGCCGAGACGCGGGAGGCGAAGGAGCAGGACGCGGCGAACGTCGCGGCCGGGAAGCGGCGGCTGCGGCTGGCCTCGCTCGTCCAGTTCACGGTGGCGGGCGCGCCGACCGTGTACTACGGCGACGAGGTCGGCGTCACCGGCGACGACGACCCCGACGACCGGCGCACGATGCCGTGGCCCGAGACCGGCGGCGCGCGCGACCTCGCCCTGCTCGCGCACTACCGGGCGCTGGCGGGGCTGCGGCGGGAGACGGCGGCGCTCCGCGACGGCTCCTTCGCCGTCCTCCTCGCCGACGACGACGCGGGCACCGTGGCCTTCGGCCGCAAGACGGGGTCGCAGGCGGCGGTCGTCGTCTTGAACCGCAGCGGTGCCGCCCGCACCGTGCAGGTGCCGCTCGCGGGGTTCGTCCCCGCGGGGACGCCGTTCGAGCTGGCGTACGCCGTCGGCTCGGCGTCGGCCTCTGGCACGAGCGTCGAGCTCGGCCCGCTGTCGGGCGCCGTGCTCGTCGCGAAGGGCGTCGACCTGCAGGGGCCGGCCGCGCCCGAGCGGCTGGGCGTGACCGCCGAGGGCAACGCGACCGTCTCGCTCGCGTGGGACGCGGTCGACGGCGCCGCGGGCTACGACGTGTACCGCAGCCCGCTCTCGGGCGGCGGGTACGTGAAGGCGAATGCCGCGCCCGTGACGGGCACGTCCTTCACGGACACCGGCCTGCGAAACGCGCAGACCCTCCACTACGTCGTCCGCGCGCTCGACGCGGCCGGCAACGAGAGCGCCCCGTCGAACGAGGTGACGGCGCTGCCGCACCTCACCATCGGCTGGGCGAACCTCCAGTGGCCGCCGACGCTCACGCACGTGATCTCCGCGACCGGGCGCACCGCGTCCGTGTACGGGCAGGTCTGGATCGACGGCGCGACGAACCAGCCCGGGCCGACGCCCTCGCTCCGCGCCCAGCTCGGGCTCGGACCCGACGGGAGCGACCCCGCCGGCGGCGGCTGGACGTGGGTCGACGCGGCGTTCAACGTCGACGCCGGCAACAACGACGAGTTCGTCGCCTCGCTGCTCCCGGAAGCGGTCGGCAGCTTCGACTACGCCTACCGCTACTCCACCACCGGCGGGCGCAGCTGGGTGTACGCCGACCTCGACGGGATCGCGAACGGCTACAGCCCGGCACAGGCGGGCGCGCTCACCGTGCTCGCGGCCGGCGACACGACGCCGCCCGCCACCCCGACCGGGCTCCACGTGCTCTCGGCCTCCCCGGCCGGGATCGACCTTGCGTGGACGGCCGTCGACGGCGACCCGAGCCTGTACGGCTACGAGCTGCTCCGCGGCGGCCAGGTGATCGCGCTCGTCACCGGCACGACCTACACGGACACCGACGTCGAGCAGGGCGAGACGTACACCTACACCGTCCGCTCGGTCGACACCGCGTTCAACCGCTCGGACGAGTCGGCGCCGGTGACAGCGGTCGCCGAGCTGCGGACGGTGTCGGTCACGTTCACGGTCGAGGTGCCGGCGACGACGGACGCCACCGGCCGCGCCGTCCACATCGCAGGGACGCTCAACCGGCTCGACGGCAGTTTGCCCGAGTGGGATCCCGCGGGTGTCGCGCTCACGCGTCTCGACGCGACGCACTGGCAGATCACGCTCACCGGCCGCGAGGCGACGCAGCTCGAGTACAAGTACGCGCTCGGCGCCTGGGAGTACGTGGAGAAGGACGCGAGCTGCGGCGAGATCGCGAACCGCCAGCTCACGCTGACGTACGGCGCAGGTGGCACGCAGGCGGCGAACGACGTCGTGCCCAACTGGCGCAACGTCCCGCCCTGCGGCAACTGACGGAACTGCGGCGGCGGGCCGGCATCG
>DATHTC010000214.1:0-2709 GCA_035463735.1 Gaiellaceae bacterium
CGATGTCCGGGCCGTTGCCGGCCTCACCGGTCGAGTCCTGGTACGTCGCGCTGTTCGTCGCGGCGCTCAGGCCCCCACTCGGCGCCGCGACGACCGACCCCGCTGCGATGACCGCAGCGGCGACGGCCGCGATCGCGGCCACGATCGCAGCCATCCTCAATGTGCCTCTCATGGGAGACACCTCCCCTAGCGGAGCGCCGTGCCCCTCCGAGGGCACGACTATGGAACTCCACCGAGCCGGATCGTCTCGGATCCCGTGAGAGTCGACATCGGTAAAACTTCGTACAAGTAAGCCTGCGTAAAACTCTCCGGGTGCTACGAACTTGGATCCAAGGCGACGAGCACGAGCCGCTCCTGCTCGACCGTCCGGCCGTCGGCGCCGACGACGCGGAGGCGCAGCCGGTGCGGCCCGGGGACGTCGCCGGCGACCACGGGCTCGAGCGCGTACGACGGCTCCCGGTCGGCGAGCCGCAGCCGCCCGTCGACCCAGAACTCCACCTGCGCCACGGAACCCTCCACGAGCGCCTCCCAGCGCGTCCCCGCGTCCACCGTCTGCCAGTCGACGAGGGACTGCCACACGAGCTGCGGCGGCGGCCCGGGCTCAGGGTCCGCGTTCGCGACGAGGAAGGGGATCGTCCGCGTCGCGCGGCGGCCGTCCCGCGCCTCCGACCACAGCTCGAGCGTGTGCGGGCCGTTGGCCGCCGTCGTCGTGTCCCACTCGAACCGGAACGGCGGCCGCGTGTCGCGCGCGACAAACCGCCCGTCCACGAAGAGCGCCACCCGCTCGGCGGCCACGTTCACCCGCCCTCGCACGCGGAGCGTTCCGGAGACGGCCTGGCCGTGCGTCACGCCCGCGGCGCGCACGGTGAAGAGCCGGTTGTCGACCCGCACGCGCAGCCGCCGGCGGACGCGGTGGCCGTTCGGGCCGTAGGCACGCAGCGACAGCGTGTGCCAGCCGTTGGCGACCGAGGTCGAGTTCCAGCCACGCCCGCGGGCGAACGCGAAGGGCGCCTTCCGGTCGACCCAGCGCAGGCGGCCGTCGACGAAGAAGTCGACGCGGAGGAGGCGGCGCCCGCACGTCTTCGCCTTCCACGGGACGAGCCCAGCGAGGGACTGGCCGGCGTAGAGGGTCGTGGAGTGGACGCTGGGGCGGAAGCCGCAGCGTACGGCCCGCTCCGTCGGGCGTACGTGGGCGAGCGTCCGGCGCACGGCGAGGAGCGGGTGCAGCGGCGTGACACGCAGGAAGCGCGGGCGCTGCGGTTCGCGCGCGTACCGCCGCACCAGCCGCAGGTACCGGTCCCAGTCCCAGTACGGCCCGGGGTCGGTGTGGTGGCCGGCGCCGCCCCAGCCACGCCCGCTCGGATGCCGCACCTCCGCATGGCCGATGACGTGCCGGCGGTCGATCGGGATCCCCATCCGCGACGCCAGGTAGGCGACCAGGCGCGCGGACGCGCGGTACTCGGCGCCGGTGATCGAGCCGCGGCGGTACGTCCAGCCCTCGTGCTCGATCCCGAGCGAGCGGGCGTTCACCCGCCGGTTGCCGGCGTGCCAGGCGATGTCCGACGTCGAGACGAGCTGGACGATCCGGCCGCTGCGCGAGACGACGAAGTGGGAGGACCCGCGCGAGCGCGGGTTGCGCAGCCACCGCACCGAGCCCCGGAACCGTCCCTCGGTGACGTGGATCACGATCCGGTCGATCGTCCGCAGCGGCCGCAGCGCCGGCGTGTGGTTCCGGGAGCCGAGCACGAGCACCTGCTGCGCCGACCGCGCGACATGCGGTTCCGCGCCCGCGGCGAGCAGCCCGAGCGAGAGGGGCGCAGCCAGCGCCGCGGTGAACGTGCGAAGTGACCCCATCGTCCCCGGTCCGCGGCATGTTGTACCAGCCTTGCGCAGGTATCACCCGCAACTTGCGGCCGGTTCGCTAGCGTCGCGCCTCCGTGCGCAAGCTGCTGCTCCTCGTCGGCGCCTTCGTCTTCGTCGACTCGCTCTTCTTCGCGGCGCTGACGCCGCTGCTGCCCGAGTACGCGGAGCGGCTCGACCTCTCGAAGGCGGAGGCCGGCGTGCTCGCGGGGGCGTACGCGACGGGCGCGTTCGTGGGCGCGCTGCCGGGTGGGCTCTCGGCCGCTCGCCTCGGCGTCCGGCCGACCGTGCTCCTCGGGCTCGCGGGGATGACCGTCACGACGCTCGCGTTCGGGCTCCTGGACGACTACGCGCTGCTGCTGACCGCGCGCTTCCTGCAAGGCGTGGCGAGCTCCTTCACGTGGACGGCGGGGCTCGCGTGGCTCGTCGCGGCGGCGCCGGCCGGCCGCCGGGGGGAGCTGATCGGCTCGGCGATGGCGGCCGCGATCGGCGGCGCGCTGCTCGGGCCGGTGCTCGGCGGGATCGCGTCGATCGTCGGCACCGGCTGGGCGTTCGGCAGCGTCGCCGTGCTGGGCGCGGTGCTCGCCGTCTGGACGTGGATGACGCCGGCGGTCCCGCCGCCGCCGCCGCAGCCGCTGTCGGCGTTGTGGCGCGCCGCCGGCAGTCGGCGCGTCCTCGCAGCCTCCTGGTTCGTCCTCCTCCCCGCGCTCCTGTTCGGTGTCCTCGGCGTGCTCGCGCCGCTGCGGCTCGACGAGCTCGGGCTCGGCGCCGTCGCGATCGGCGCGACGTGGCTCGTCGCCGCCTCGTTCGAGGCCGTGCTGAGCCCGCTCCTCGGCCGTCTCTCGGACC
>DATHTC010000215.1:0-6670 GCA_035463735.1 Gaiellaceae bacterium
GGTGCGGGAGCGGGCGCCTCGGCCGGCTGCGCCGGAGCCGGTGCGGGAGCGGGCTCCTCGGCCGGCTGCGGCGGCGCGGTCTCCGCCGTCGGCGCGACGGTCTCCGCTGGCCCGGCCTGGCTCACCTCGGCGGCGGCCTCCTGCGTCGCAGGCTCCGGCGGCGCCTCCTCCGGCGCTGCTTCGGGCGCCTCCGCCCCCTCGGGCGCGATCGTGGCGAGCTTCGTCCCCACCTCGACCGTCTGCCCCTCGGTGACGAGGATCTCCGCCAGCACGCCGGTGCCCGGCGACGGCACCTCGGTGTCGACCTTGTCGGTCGAGATCTCGAGCAGCGGCTCGTCGGCCTCCACGGCCTCGCCGGGCTGCTTCAGCCACTTCGTGATCGTCCCCTCCGAGACGGAGACGCCCATCTGGGGCATGACGACGTCGACGGTCTGGGTGGTGGCCACTGGCGCTCCCTCCGGATCCTCAGTACTGGGCGAGCTCGCGCAGCCCCGCGGCGACGCCCTCGACCTGCGGGATGAACGCCTTCTCGAGCTGCGGCGAGAACGGCACGGGCGTGTCGGGGGCGGCGATGCGCTTCACGGGGCCGTCGAGATCCTCGAACGCCTCCTCGGCGATCGTCGCGGCGATCTCGGCGCCGAAGCCGCCGGTGCGCGTGTCCTCGTGCAGGACGAGCACCTTCGACGTCTTCCGCGCCGACTCGAGCACCGCGTGCTTGTCCCAGGGGAGCACCGTGCGCAGGTCGACGATCTCGACGGACACGTCCTCGGCCTCGAGCTGCTTCGCCGCCTCGTCGGCGGTGTAGACCATCGCGCCCCACGTGATCACGGACACGTCGGAGCCCTCCCGGTGGATCCGGGCCTTCCCGAGGGGCACCGTGTAGCGCTCCTCGGGCACGTCGGCCTTGATCCGCCGGTACAGGTGCTTGTGCTCGAAGTAGAGCACCGGGTTCGGGTCCTCGATCGCGCTGATCAGCAGGCCCTTGGCGTCCTCCGGCGTCGCCGGGCAGACGCACTTCAACCCGGGGATGTGCGCGAACGACGACTCGGGGTTCTGGGAGTGGAACGGCCCGCCGGAGAACCCGCCGCCCGAGGGGAGCCGGACGACCATCGGCACCGGCGTGCCGGCGCGCCAGCGCTGCTTCGCCGCCACGGTGACGAGGTGATCCCAGGCGCACGAGATGAAATCGGCGAACTGCATCTCCGCGACCGGCCGCATGCCCATGATCGCGGCGCCGGTGCAGCCGCCGACGATCGCGGTCTCCGAGAGCGGGGAGTCGATCACGCGCCACGGCCCGAACTCCTCCTGGAACCCGAGCGTCACCTTGAAGGCGCCGCCGTAGACGCCGACGTCCTCGCCGATCACGAACACGCGCCGGTCGCGCCGCATCTCGGTGCGGAGCCCGTCGGAGATCGCCTGCAGGTAGGTCATCTCGGCCATGTCGCGTCCCTTACTTGTGGTGCGGCGTGTCGAGGTCCTCGGGCGTCGCGAACACGCCCTCCGTCAGCGTCGACGGATCGGGCAGCGGCGACTCCTCGGCCCGCTGGATCGCGTCGTTCATCAGCCGCTTGACGCCCGCTGCGAGCTCCTCCTCCTCGCCGTCCGAGAAGTCGGCGTTGTCGCGCAGCCACGTGCGGAAGCGCTCGATCGGGTCGCGCTCGGCCCAGCGCTCGAACAGCTCCTTCGGGACGTAGAAGGCGTCGTCGTGGACCGCGTGGCCCTCCATCCGGAGCGTCTGGCACTCGAGCAGCGTCGGCCCGCCCCCGCTCCGCGCCTTCTCGATCGCGCGCTTCGCCTCGCGGTACACGGCGAGCACGTCCGTGCCGTCCACCACGACGCCGTCGAAGCCGTACGACGCGGCGCGGTCGGCGATGTGCTCCACCGGATAGCCCAGGTGGGTCGGCGTGGAGTACGCCCACTGGTTGTTGTCGCAGACGAACACGACCGGGAGCCGGCGCACACCGGCGAGGTTCATCGCCTCGTGCGCGTCGCCGCGTGCCGCCGCGCCCTCGCCGAACCAGCCGACGGCGACCCGGCGCTCCTCGCGGATCCGGAAGGCGAGCGCGCAGCCGACGGCCACCGGGAGCATCGCCGGGAGGTGGCTGACCATCGCGATCAGGCCGAGGCGCGCGTCGGCCATGTGCACGTTCCCGTCCTTGCCCTTCGTCGGCCCGTCCGCGCGGCCCATGTACTGGGCGAAGATGCGCCACGGCTCGACGCCGCGGACGATGTGGACGCCCATGTCGCGGTGGAGCGGCGTGCCGACGTCGTCCGCTCCCATCGCCGTGGCCACGCCGACGGCCGCGGCCTCGTTCCCGCGGCCCGTGTAGAAGGACCCGG
Organism: Gaiellaceae bacterium; assembly: GCA_035463735.1. GTDB lineage: Bacteria > Actinomycetota > Thermoleophilia > Gaiellales > Gaiellaceae > DATHTC01. The sequence continues at coordinate 2,341 of DATHTC010000215.1, forward strand.
GGATCTTGCCCTGCCGGTAGAGGATGTGGCCGCGCTCCTCGACTCCGCGCGTGATCAGCATGTTCCGGTAGATGCCGAGGAGGTCCTCGCGGTCGAGGCCGGCCTCCCTCACCTCGTGCAGCGAGCCGACCGGCTCGGCTTCTCTGACAGCCATGCGCACCCCTCGTCGTGGGCCCCTCCGCCGGCGCCCGTTGCGGCCCTCACTCTAACGAGCGCGGCGGCCTACGCGGTCGCCTCTGCGACGAGCGCGTCCAGCCCTGAGCGCATCCGCGCCAGCACGTCGATGCGCCCGTCGAGGCGGAAGGCGGAGGCGAGCACCTCCGGATCGGGGAAGCCGACGCGGACGCCGTCCGGCGACGCCCACACGAGCACCCGGAGGGGCAGCTCCGCGCCGACCTCCGAGTCCTCCTGCATCAGCAGCGTGCCCACCCGCGGGTCGCCGACGAGCAGCAGCTCCTGCTCCGGCAGCTCGAGCCCGACCGCGCGCGCGCCCGCGCCGTGGTCGATCCGCGCGAACACGCTCATCCCGCGCGCCTCCGCGGCCGCGGCGAGGCGGTCGACGGTCTCGGCGACGCCGTAGGGGCTCGATGAGGAGACGAGGCTCGTGCCCGGCAGCCTAGCGCCGCACTGCCCACCATCCGGCGGCGGCCGTTGCAGCTAGATTCGCGGCGTGGGCAAGGCCTCCGACTGGCTGCGCGAGGAGCGCCGGAACGTGCTCGGCCACTGGACGGCCATCTGCCTCCGCTGCGGCGGCGCGCGGCGCTGGTTCCTCGAGCTCGAGGACGAGATCCCGTCGGAGTGCCCCGCGTGCGGCGGCGAGATGATCCACCGGTGTCCCGCCTGCGACGCGCCGTTCAGCTCGACGTTCGCCGTCGCGTGCGAGGAGTGCGGCACGCAGCTCCGCGAGCCCGAGCTGTTCGGTGTGCCGATCCGGAAGCCCGGTCGCTAGCCGGGGCTACCGCATCCTCGAGACCATCGTCCGCGCAAGGACGAGGCGGTCGCCCATCGGGTTGTACGCACTCACCGCGAGCAGCGAGGCGAGCGAGCGGCCGCGTCCGAACACGAGCACGTCGAGGTAGAGCGGGATCGACCTGCCGTTCGCGGTGAGCGTCGCAACGACCCGGTACGCGGCCGTGCGCTCCCCGAGCCGGGGCGCGGAGACGCGCCGGGCCGACCGGACGCGCAGCGGCACCGTGCCGGCGCCGAACGCGTCGTCGAGCAGTCCGCGGAGGCAGCGGACGACCCCCGGCTGCGTGCCGACGCGGAAGTCGCCGGCGGCGTCGGCCCGGGTGCGGTAGACCTCGACGGCCGCCGTCAGCGAGGCGCCCTCGGGATGGGCAAACGCCGTGATCGCCCTGCCCGTGAGCACGAACCGCGAGAAGTCGGGATCGAAGCCGTCGCACTGGAGCCGCTCGCCCTCGGTCTGACCGACGCGCAACGAGCGCCAGCCCGCCGCGAGGTCGCCGCGCTGGAGCACGGCGCGCTTCGCAAGTCGCATGTCCGCCGGCGTCAGCCGCTGCTGCTCGAGCCGCGGGTCGCGCGCGGAGGCAGTGCCGACGCCGACGAGGAGCGCGGCGAGCGTGAGGAGGGCGACGAGGCGGCGCAGCGACATCGCTTCAGCATCGGATGAGCCGCCGGCCCGCGCGTCCCTCGTCCGAGGGACGGTGGCGACTGCGCCGCTCAGCTCAGCCAGGCGCCGTCCTGCTGCACCACCTTCCCGTCGAGCTCGAGCCGGCCGCCGTGGCGGAGGTCCTTGACGAGGTCCCAGTGGATGGTGCTCTCGTTGAGGCCGCCGAGGTCCGTGTAGCTCTGACCGAGCGCGAGGTGGACGGTGCCGTCCATCTTCTCGTCGAACAGCGTGTTGCGCATGTAGCGCGTGATCCCGGGGTTGCAGCCGATCCCGACCTCGCCCAGGCGTCGTGCGCCCGCGTCCCGGTCGAGCACCTCGTGCAGGAACTCCTCGCCGCTCCCGGCCGAGGCGTCGACGACCGCACCGTCCCGGAAGCGCAGCCGGATCCCGCTCAGCTCGCGCCCCTCGAAGACGGCGGGGAACTCGGAGAAGTGGACCTCGCCGTCGGCGGACTCCTCGTGCGGCGGGAAGAAGACCTCGCCGTCGGGCATGTTGAAGCGGCCCTCGCTCGCCCGCACGCCGCGCCCTTCGAGGGCCAGCGTGAGGTCGGTCCCGGGCCCGACGATCCGCAGCTCGCGCGCCTGCTGCAGACGCCCGGCCAGCCGGCGCATTCGCTCACCCTCCGCCGCCCAGTCGATCAGGCACGCGTCGTAGAGGACGTCCTCGAAGGCGGCGGCGCTCATCCCGGCGTCCTGCGCCAGCGCCGGGGTCGGGTACTGGCAGAGCACCCACGGGAACGAGTGCGCGGTGACGCGGTCGAGCAGCGGACGGATGGCCGCCTGGCCCTTCGCGAGGCGCTCCGAGGTGAGATCGGAGTCGGCGCGTGTGTTCTCGGGTGCCTCGATCACGATCGCGGCGTCGACGTTCTCGCCGAGGTGCCGGTCGACCGGCGCGAGCTCGCCGAGCAGCTCCTCCGGGGCCGCCGCGAGCCATGTCTTCTCCATCAGGACCGACCCGCCCCACGTGATCCGCGGGATCGCGAAGGCGCCGCGGCGCGCGATCGCCCGCACGCACGCCTCGTACAGCGGGCGCGCGAGCGGCGTCGTCGCCACGAGCACCTGCATCCGCGGCTGCACGTCGAGGGAGTACTCGACGAGGAGGCGCGCATACGCCTCGACCCTCGGGTCGGCCATCCCCTAGCGCCGCGCGTCGTGGATCGCCGAGAAGCGGATCAGCGTCACCGTGTCGTCCTCGGTGACGTCTCGGTTGTACAGCTGCCCGAGGAAGTGCGCGAGCTCTTCCGGCCGCCGGATCTCGGGGTTGTCGTGTTCGATCTCCCGGGGCGAGAGATCGCCGAGGCGCTTGACCTCGACCTTGTCGATCACCGCGTCGAACACGCGTTCCCGCGGGCTGTAGCGGGTGCCGCACAGCACCATCACGACCATGCCCTTGCGGTACTTGCCCGACTTGTCCCCGAGGCGGATGGTCGCCGACTTCCGGCCGCTGCGGAGCTGGTCGGCGACGAGCGGCGAGTAGAAGTTCAGTGCATACATCGAGGTGTCGTGCGGCGGCAAGCGCGGCCGATCATAGACCGGATCCCGACAGGACACTCTGCGCCCGCTCCGCCATCTCCCGCTCGCCGCGGTAGGCGAGCAGCCGGGGTGCCTCGTCGAGCGGCAGCCAGCGCGCCTCGGCCACCTCTCGCCGCATCCGCGGCTCGATCGCCCCCACGCGGCCGCGCCGGTAACGGACGAGGTAGAAGACCACGATCTTGAAGATCCGCGCGCCGCCGCGCGTGTAGACGTAGCGGGTGTCGCCGAGGCGGCCGGCGGCGTCCCCCTCGACCCCGGTCTCCTCGCGCACCTCGCGCAGGGCCGTCGCGAGTGCGTCCTCGCCCGCGTCGATCAACCCCTTCGGGAGCGCCCACACCCCGGGTGGCTTCCCCTGCGGTCGGATCGCGGCGAGCCACCAGCGGCCGCGCATCCGCCGCACGACGACGGCTCCGGCGGAGAGCTCCCTCGGCATCGCCGACTTTGTAACACGTGGCCCTGCGTCGCGCGGTCGAACTTGCACCACCCGCTGGATACCGGATAAACTCCCCTGGCACTCGGCAGGTGAGAGTGCCAACAGTGTCACGAACGTCAGCGATCAGGAGGCACGACCGCATGAATCTTCAGCCTCTTGGCGATCGGCTCATCGTCGAGATCATCGACGAGGAGGAGACGACCGTCAGCGGGATCGTCCTGCCGGACACCGCCAAGGAGAAGCCGCAGCGCGGCCGCGTTCTCGCCGTGGGTCCAGGCCCGCGGGACGAGGACGGCGAGTACATCAAGATGGACCTGGAGGAGGGTGACGAGATCATCTTCTCCAAGTACGGCGGCACCGAGATCAAGCTCGGCACCGACGAAGTTCTGATCCTCCGCGAGTCGGACGTCCTGGCGAAGGTCGTCGGCGACCGCGCGGCGGTCTAGGCAAGGAAGAGGAGGAACGAGAAGGCATGGCTCACAAGGAGCTGAAGTTCAACGAGGACGCGCGCCGGGCGCTCGAGCGCGGCGTGAACGTCCTCGCCGACGCGGTCAAGGTCACCCTTGGCCCGAAGGGGCGCTACGTCGTGCTCGACAAGAAGTTCGGCGCGCCCACGATCACGAACGACGGCGTCACGATCGCGCGCGAGATCGAGCTCGAGGACGTCTTCGAGAACCAGGGCGCGCAGCTCGTGCGCGAGGTCGCCACGGCGACGAACGACGTCGCGGGCGACGG
>DATHTC010000216.1:0-2026 GCA_035463735.1 Gaiellaceae bacterium
ATTACCCATGCTGTGCCCTCCGGCCCGGCGCCCCCAGCAGCGGCCCGGGAACGCGTGAGGACCCTGCAGCCAAGCGGCTTACGGCGCCTGGATGCGGAGCGGCTCGACCTCGCGGCCCTTGTAGGTGCCGCAGGTCGGGCAGACGCGGTGCGGCCGCTTCGGCTGCCCGCAGGTCGGGCAGACGTTCGGGCGCGGGGCCTCGATCGCGTGCTGCGCACGGCGCTTGTCGCGGCGCGACTTCGAGGTCTTCTGCTTCGGGACGGCCATGGCGGCGGCGGAGTATAGCGGCACGTCCGCGCGGGCCGAGAGGGCGCTCGTGGCTCTGTGCCACTTGCGCTCTCGAGTGCCGGTACGGGAGCGGGATGTGCCGCCGGGGGACTTAGTGGCTCTGAGCCACGAAGTCCTCCACCGGCAGCTCCCGGCTGGGCGCGACCGCGGCGAGGAAGCGCCGGTCGTGCGACACGACCACGAGCGCGCCGTCGTACTCTGCGAGCGCGGCCTCGAGTTGCTCCACTGCCTCGAGGTCGAGGTGGTTCGTCGGCTCGTCGAGGACGAGCAGGTTCACGCCGCGCGCCTGAAGCTCGGCGAGGTGCGCCCGCGTCCGTTCGCCCGGGGAGAGGCTGACGCCGGCGCGGCCGACGTGCCCCGCGCCGAGCCCGAACTTCGCCAGCAGCGTCCGAGCGTCGACCGGCGCGAGGCCGGTGCGGGCGGCGAACGCCTCCAGCAGCGGCTCGCCCCCGTACGCGCCCCGGTCCTGGGCGACCACGCCGATCGACGTCCGCCGGCCGACGTGCCGCGCGCCGGCCGCGAGCGGGAGCTCCCCGAGGAGCATCGCGAGCAGCGTCGACTTCCCGGAGCCGTTGGGCCCGGTGACCGCCACCCGGTCCCGCGCGGTGAGCTCGAGGTCGACAGGCCCGAGCCGGAACGAGCCCCGGACGGCGACGGCGCCCCGGAGCGACGCGAGCACGTCGCCGCCGCGCTCGGCGGCGCGCAGCGACAGCCGCAGCTCCCACGGCTCGTGCGGCTTCGCCACCTCGTCGACGCGCTCGAGTGAGCGCTCGGCCTGCCGCACCTTCGTCATCAGCGCGTGTGTGCCGCGCCGGTCGGCCATCCCCCCCGCCGCCCGCGCCTCCGACCGGCGCCGGGCGAGCAGCCGCTGGACATGGCGCCGCCGCTCCTGCGCGTCCTCGAACCGCGCGTACTGCCGCGCCCGCGCGGCGTCGCGCGCCGCCGCGTAGTCGCTCCAGCCGCCCGGCCACTCGCGGACGCCGTGCGTCCACGGGTCGACCTCGACGATTCGGCCGACGATACGGTCGAGCAGCTCGCGGTCGTGCGAGACGAGCACGAGCCCGCCCTCGCGCCGCAGCAGGAACCGCTCGAGCCGATCGAGCCCGTCGAAGTCGAGGTCGTTCGTCGGCTCGTCCAGCAGCAGCACGTCGAAGCGGGAGAGCAGGATCGACGCGAGCGCCGCCCGGGCCGCCTCGCCGCCGGAGAGCGACGCCGCCGGCCGGTCGAGCGCCACCCCGAGCCCGAGCTCGACGCAGACCGCCGCCGCCCGCGCCTCGAGGTCGCCGCCGCCGAGCGCGAGGAAGCGGTGGAGCGCGGCCTCGTAGTCGTCGGCGGCCGCGGCGTCGGAGGCGAGCGCCGCGGCGGTCCGCTCGAGCTCCGCCTGCGCGGCAGCGACGCCGGTGCGCCGAGCGAGCGCGGCGAGCACCGTCTCGTCCGGCCGCGCGTCCGGCTCCTGCGGCAGGTACCCGACCGACAGCGATGCCGGCGTGCGGACGACCGTCCCGGCATCCGGCGCCTCGAGGCCGGCGAGGAGCCGAAGCAGCGTCGACTTCCCCACGCCGTTCGGGCCGACGAGGCCGATCCGGCTCTCGGGGCTGACCGTCAGCGTGACGTCGTCGAGGATGCTGTGGGCGCCGTGGTGTCTCGTGACGCCCGCGAGCTGGACTCGCATGGGCGGAACCTCCTGATCGAGCGGGCGCGCGCCCGGGCGGGCGGCGCGAGGAACGTGGTGGGCTCG
>DATHTC010000217.1:0-2248 GCA_035463735.1 Gaiellaceae bacterium
CGCCGCGCCGGAGGGGACGAATACCGAGGCAGTGGGAGCGATCGCGGCGCTGTTCGAGGGGGCGTCGTGAGCGAGGCGTCCGCGACCGCCGCGGCCGTCGTCGGCGGCGTGCTCGCCCTGGCGGCGCCGGCGGCCGACGCACTGCCGCGGAACGACCACCGGATCGTGCTCCAGCAGCGGATCGGCCCGTATCGGTACGTGGCGGCGCTCAAGGCGGGCCGCAGCTACGCGGCCGCGGTCGCCGCCTTCGGCGTCCCGACGAGTCGCGGCACGCTTCCGGGCACGAACGTCTGCACCGTCCGCTGGCGCGCGGAGGGCCTCGACGTGAGGCTCGCCTCGGCGCGGCCCGTGTGCGCCCCGGCGAACCTCACGCGCGGCACCTGGTACGGCGCGACCGTCTCGTCCCGGCGCTGGTCGACGGCGCGCGGCCTGCGCGTCGGCGACACCGTCGCGAGGATGCGCTCGCTGTACCCCGGCGCGCGGTTCCGCGACCTGCCGCCCGACGCGCCGACGTGGTCGCTCGTCCGCAGGCGGCAGGACGAGCGCGAGCTCGAGCTGCTGCGGGTGACGGTGTGGGACGGGCGCGTCCGGACGATCGAGCTCGGCGCGGGGTACGTCTTCTGATGGTCGACGAGTTCTCGTACCGCACGACGAAGCGCGGCGAGGTGCACGTGTCGTGGCGGGGCCGGACGGTGACGACGCTGCGCGGCGCGAAAGCGTCGTCGTTCCTGGCGCGGGCCGAAGCGGCGACGGCGGACGAGGAGGCGCGCCAGGAGCTGGTCCGGCGCGCGACCGGGAACTTCAAGCGGGGGTACGAGCGTGGCTGATTCGATCGGAAGCGGCGGGAACGGCAACGGCAGCGGCGCGCTGAAGCTGACGGCAAAGGACTTCAAGACCGATCAGGAGGTCCGCTGGTGCCCGGGCTGCGGCGACTACGCGATCCTGGCCGCCGTCCAGGGCTTCATGCCCGAGCTCGGGATCCCGCGCGAGCGGATCGTGTTCGTGTCGGGGATCGGCTGCGCAGCCCGCTTCCCGTACTACATGCAGACCTACGGGATGCACTCGATCCACGGCCGCGCGCCGGCGATCGCGACCGGCCTCGCTGCGTCGCGCCCCGACCTGTCTGTGTGGGTCGTGACCGGCGACGGCGACGCGCTCTCGATCGGCGGCAACCACCTGATCCACGCGCTGCGCCGCAACGTCAACGTGAAGATCCTGCTCTTCAACAACCAGATCTACGGGCTGACGAAGGGCCAGTACTCGCCGACGAGCGAGCGCGGCAAGGTGACGAAGTCGACGCCGATGGGCTCGATCGACCAGCCGTTCAACCCGCTCTCGGTGGCGCTCGGCGCGGAGGCGACATTCGTCGCGCGCGCGATCGACACGGACAAGAAGCCGATGGCCGAGGTGCTGCGCAAGGCGATGACGCACAAGGGCTCGGCCTTCGTCGAGATCTACCAGAACTGCAACATCTACAACGACGGCGCGTTCGACGTCGTGCGGGACGACGCGTCGAACCGCATCTACCTGCGCCAGGGGGAGCCGATCCGCTTCGGCGCGGAGGGGGAGAAGGGCGTCGTACAGCTCGCGGACGGGTCGGCGCACGTGGTCTCCGTCGCCGAGGTCGGTGAGGACGCGCTGCTGCGCCACGACGAGCACCACGAGGAGCCGTCGCTCGCGTTCGCGCTCTCGCGGCTGACGCTCGGCACGGTGGGCGCGACGCCGTTCGGCGTCTTCCGTGACGTCGAGCGGCCGGTCTACGACGAGCTGATGGCCGAGCAGCTTGAGGCGGCGAAGGCGCAGCGCGGCGTGGGCGACCTGCAGGCGCTGATCGGCTCCGTGGACACCTGGACGATCTCGTAGCTCCCACGAACCCGCGACGAAACTCGTAGGGCGGCGGCTCCTCGCTAGCGCCTCTGTGCGGGAATGCCCCCCGGAGCGATCGCGCGAGCTCCACATCATGGCGTTCACGCCGCGGGGTCGGTGCTCAGCATGCGTTTCGCGGCCGACAGCGTGCCGTCCTCCTGCCAGGCCCGGCCGTTCACGGTCAGGCCGCCGTCGCGGTCCCGCGCGATCCGCAGGAGGCTCACCGCCGACGGTTCTTCCTCGCTCCGCGTGGTCAGCGAGAGCTGCCACCACAGCCCCTCGACCGGGCCGCGGCGACCCTCGGTCTCGATCGCCTTGCGGAGCTTCTGGTTGATCGCGCGAACCTCCGCCGGGCTGGTGGCCGGGTCGTAGCGGACGGAGG
>DATHTC010000218.1:0-2491 GCA_035463735.1 Gaiellaceae bacterium
CGCATCCGCCCGAGCAGCCGGCTCGGCACGTGGCGCGCGCGGCCGAAGTGCCAGCGCATCATCCCCTGCTCGATCCAGCGCCACCGGGGAAGGCGGCCGGCGCGCCGCGGGTCGAGGAACCAGTTCTCGTGGCCGGGCCGCATCCGCTCGCGGTGGAAGCCCTGGCGGAGGCTCAGCCGGAGCGCGAGCGGGTAGAAGCCGATCCTCGCGTCGAGCCAGCGGTCGACCCGGCGCAGCGCGCGCTCCCGTTGGCCTACCCGCGCAGGGAGCAGCTCCTCGCGTCGGCGGACGGGCACGTCGCCGGCCTGTGGCGCCCACGGCGCGGCGTCCTCCGCGCCGAGCAGGAACACGAGCTCCAGCCGGCCGGGCAGCGCCTCCCGCAGGCCGTCGACGATCCCGCAGTCGAAGAAGACGCGCGTCGGGAACGGGTCCGGGAGGACGAGCCAGACGGCCTTGCCGCCGGCGGCCGTCACCGCAGTGACGGCGCGCGCAGGGCCGCCTCGATCCGCTCCGCGAGCGAGGTGCCGTCGAGCCGGTGGGCCCGCAGCGCCTCGGTCGGCGTCCCGCACGCGGGCCAGCCCTCGACGCCGAAGACGTGGACGGCGCGGCCGTCGAGCAGCGACGCGCGGGCGAGCTCGCGGATCACCGTGTCGCCGAGGGCGCCGACGGGCGCGTGGTCCTCGACCACGAACACGTCGGCGAACGGCGCCACCAGCTCCGCCAGCCAGTCCCCGTCGACGCGGTTGAGCCACGGCATCGCGACGACCTGGGCCGCCACGTCCCTCCCGGCCAGCGCCTCCGCGGCCGTGAGCCCCTCGTGGAGCATCACGGGCCCGTACGAGATGAGCAGCGCGTCACGCCCCTCGCGGAGGGTCGTCCCGCGCCCGACGGCGACCCCGGCCGGAGCGAGCTCGATCCGGCGGGGCGACGGGCCGATCGCGAGCCTGATCGCCACCGTCTCGGCCGCCTCCTCGACCGCCCATGCCGTCAGCGCGCGGGTCTCCGCGGCGTTCGCCGGATGCACGATCGTCACGTCCGGGAGCGCGGCGAGCAGCGACGCGTCGCGGAGGCTCTGGTGCGACTTCCCCGGCCCCGCTGGGATCAGCCCCGCGTAGTGGAGCGCGTACACGACCTTCGTGCCCTCGCTCGCCTGGTTGTAGATCTGCTCGTTCGCGCGCGACGCGAGGAAGCTCGCGAAGGAGTTGACGACCGGGAGGAGGCCGTGGCGCGCCATCCCCGCCGCGGCGGAGACCATGTCCTGCTCGGCGATTCCGTTCTCGACGAACCGCTCGGGGTAGGCGTCCTCGAACAGGCGCACGCGGCAGTCGGAGGCGAGGTCGGCGTCGAGCACCACGAGCTCCGGGACTCGCTCCGCGAGCTCCAGCAGCGCCTCGCCGTACGCGGCCGCGACGTACTCCTCCGTGACGGCCGTGCGGGCGCCGGCCCCGGACTCGGGCTCTCCCTCGAGCGATGCGGCCCGCTCCGGCTCCAGCGGCGGCACGGGCTCGAGCTCGAGCGGCGCGCCGAGCCGCTCCTCGATCCGTGCCACCAGCTCCGCATGCGCGCGGGCGAAGCTCTCGTCGTCGGGCGCGCCCGCGTGCCAGCGGTACGTGCCGCCGCCCTCCGCGAGCGCGCGCGGGTGCTCCATGAACGAGATCCCGCGGCCCTTCACGGTGCGCGCCACGAGCGCCTTCGGGACGTCGTCCGGCCCGGCGGAGAAGGACGCGAACACCTCGGCGAGGGCGGCGTGGTCGTGCCCGTCGCACGTCGCCACCGCCCACCCGAACGCGCGCAGCTTCTCCTCGAGCCGCCCGAGCGCGAGGATCTCCTCCGTCGGCTTGTCGGACTGAAGCTCGTTGCGGTCGACGACGACCCACAGGCGCCCGAGCCGCCCGTGTGCGGCCGACTGGAGCGCCTCCCAGTTCTGGCCCTCCTGCAGCTCGCCGTCGCCGGTCATCACCACCACGCGGCCGCCGCGGCCGAGGTGGCGCTTCGCCCAGGCGATACCGCGCCCCTTCGAGATCCCCATCCCGAGCGAGCCGGAGTTCGCCTCGATGCCGGGGACGCCGACGTCGGGGTGCCCGTCGAGGCCGCCGAGCCTCCGCAGCCGCAAGAGTCGCTCCGCCGGGAGCACGCCGAGCGCGTGGAGCGCGGCGTAGAGGCCGGGGACGTCGTGCCCCTTCGAGGAGAAGAACACGTCGCGGTCGGGGTCCTCCCAGCCGCGCTCGGCGACGTCCAGCTCGCGGAAGAGGAGGTGCGTGACGACGTCGAGGGCGCTGAAGCTCGAGCCGAGGTGCCCGGAGCCGGCCCGCTTGACGGCGACGAGCGCGTTCGCCCGGCACATGTCCGCGAGGAGCGCGAGCGCGTCGTCGGAGACGCCGCCCGCGCGGACGCGGTCGAAGGCCTCGCGCGGGATCAGCCTGAGGTCAGGCACGGCCGCAGACGGTAGCCGAGCCGCCCCCGGCAGACTCCGTTCGGGGGCCGGTGAGCT
>DATHTC010000219.1:0-5740 GCA_035463735.1 Gaiellaceae bacterium
GCCGAGGCCGTCGAGGACGCCGCCGCGCGGGTCGAGGCCGAGCTCGGCCCGATCGACGTCTGGATCAACAACGCGATGGCGACGGTGTACGCGCGGTCGTGGGAGATCGACCCCGACGAGTACCGGCGCGCGGCGGAGGTCACCTACCTCGGCGTCGTCCACGGCACGCTCGCCGCGCTCCGGCGCATGCGTCCGCGGAACCGCGGCACGATCGTCCAGGTCGGCTCCGCGCTCGCCTACCGCGGCATCCCGCTCCAGGCGCCGTACTGTGCCGCGAAGCACGCGGTGAAGGGCTTCACCGAGTCGGTCCGCACCGAGCTCCTGAGCGAGGGGAGCCGCGTCCACGTGACGACGGTGCACCTGCCGGCGCACAACACGCCGCAGTTCGAGTGGGGCCGCACGCGGATGCCGCGGCACCCGCAGCCGGTGCCGCCGATCTTCCAGCCGGAGGTGGCAGCGCGCGCGATCGTGTACGCCGCGCACCACCGTCGGCGCGAGCTCCTGGTCGCGTGGTCGACCGTTCGGGCGGTGTGGGGGAACCGCGTCGCGCCGTGGCTCGTCGATCACTACCTGGCGCGGACGGCCGTCGACACGCAGCAGACGGACGAGCGCGTCGACCCCGCGCGGCCGGACAACCTCTTCGAGCCGGTCGCCGGCGACCACGCCGCGCACGGGAGCTTCGACGCGCAGGCCCGCGACCGGAGCCCGCTTCTGTGGGCGAGCCTCAACCGGGACGCGCTCGCGTTCGCCGCGGGCGCCGTGCTCGCGACCCTCGGCCTCCGCCGGTAGGGGCTAGCGCTCCCCGAGCTCGAGCCCGAGGCGCGGGAAGCGTCGGGCCGCAGCCCTGTTGAAGGCGTCCTCGTACTGCGCCGCCGCCCCCTCGTCGAGCGTGGCCGCATACGAGTCGCGGATCCCGGCGAGGAGCTCCGTGCCGGTGTCGACGAGGTCGACGTAGTCGCCGTACCGCTCCTCCGCGCCCTCGCGCTCCGCGTCGTCGTACGCGCGCTCGGCGTTGCGGACGTCGCGGAGCAAGCCGCCGTGCTCCTCCTCGAAGAAGGCGAGCTGCCGCTCGATCAGGTCGCGGAACGGCCGCCGACGCCCGAAGCTCACGGGCGCGCCTCCGCCACGGCCTCGCGGTAGACGGCGAGGTGGGCGCGCGCCGACGCCTCCCACGTCAGCTCCTCGCGCGCCCGGCGCGCGCCGGCGCGGGCCGCCGCGAGCGCAGCCCGGTCGTCGAGGAGCTCCCGCACGGCCGCCGCCAGCCCCTCCACGTCGCCCGCAGGCACGACCCGTCCGGCGCCGAACCGCGCCACGGGCTCCGCGAGCCCCCCGACGTCGTACACGACGGCGGGGACGCCGGCCCCGAGCGCGCGCAGGAGCGAGCCCGACTGGTCGATCTCCGGGCGGTACGGGAAGAGCGCCAGCGTCGCCTCGCCGTGCGCCCGGTCGACCTCCTCGTCGGGGAGGAAGCCGAGGCGCCAGTCCACGCGGCCGGCGGCGCGCGCCCGGTACCCGTCGACGGGCTCGACGGGGTCGCCCGCGACGATCATCCGCGCGTCCGGCACGCGCTCGAGCGCCTCCAGCGCGTCGCCGAGGCCGCGGTAGCGGCGGATCATCCCGAAGAAGAGCAGGGTGCGGCCGTCGTCGCGGCGGGGAGGGTCGCTCGGGAACACCGGGATCGGGATCACCTGCAGCTTCTCCTCGGGAACGCCGTGGCCTGCGAGCGTCTCCTTCCCGCGCTCGCTGTGGACGACGATCCGCGCGAACCGGCCCCAGAGCGCGCGCCAGAGGTCGAGACGGTGGGCGGTCCGCCGCGGGAGCAGGTCGTGCGCGGTGAACACCGCCGGCACGCGCAGGCGCAGCAGGTAGCGGTCGAGCCTCGGCTCGGAGAGCCACTGCACGTGGACGACGTCCGCGGGGCGCCGCGCCAGCCGCAGCATCCCGAGCGGGTGCTCTGCGGCCTTGAGCGGCACGCGCAGGCGCGAGCGGCGGAAGAGGCGCGACGACAGCGGGTAGAAGAGGTTCGACCGCACGTACCCCTGCGGCTCCCAGTCCCGGCCGAAGCGAAAGCGCGAGGAGACGAGCTCGACCTCTGCGCCCTCCCGGGCGAGCGCGGCCGCCAGCTCGTGGTCGTAGAAGAGCGTGAAGCCCGGTGGGTCGGCGACGAGGACGCGCACGGCTCCAGCGTACGCCGGTAGCGTCCGGGCGCGTGCCGCTCGTCGTGCGCTCCTGGAACCTCTTCCACGGGAACGCCGTTCCGCCGGTCGGACGCGCTTACCTGCGCGAGATGGTCGCGCTGGCGGCGGCGGACGATCCCGCCGTTCTCTGCCTGCAGGAGGTGCCGGTGTGGGCGCTCGACCGGCTCGAGGCCTGGAGCGGGATGACGGCCGTGACGGCGGTCGCCCAGCCGCCGCGGCTCGGCGCCCTGCCGATCCCCGCGGCGCTCGGCCGGCGGCTCACCGACCTCCATGCCGGCACGTTGCGCTCCGCGTTCAGCGGCCAGGGGAACGCGATCCTCGTCGGGCAGGCGCTGCGCGTGCTGGAGACGCACGAGCTCGTCCTCAACGAAGCTCGGTTCCGCCGCGCGCAGGCGCGCTGGCTCGCGCTCCCGCTCGTCGCGCGGCTCGCCTGGGCGAAGGAGCGACGCGTCGCGCACGCCGCTCGCGTCTCGCTGCCGGACGCCGGGACGGCGCTCGTCGTGAACCTGCACGCGACGGCATACCGTCCCGATGCCCGCCTCGCCGACGCCGAGCTGCTGCGGGCGGCCGTCTGGGCTGACGCGCTCGCCGGGCCGGACGAGCCGCTCGTCCTCGCGGGCGACTTCAACCGGCCGCTCGGGCGCTCGTGGACGCTGCGCGAGCTCCTCGGCGACGAGTGGGGCTTCGGCGGCGGCGGCGCCGGGGTCGACCTCGTTCTCGCCCGCGGACTGCAAGTAAGCGCGCCCCGCGCGTGGCCGGAGGCGCGGCGCCGGGTCGACGGGCGGCTCCTGTCCGACCACGCCCCCGTCGAGGCGGTGGTCGGGTGACGTTCGCGGAGGCGCGTGCCGCCTACCCCGTGCTGCGGCGCGCTGCCTACCTGAACGCCGGCACGTTCGGCCCGCTCGCGCGCACGACCCTCGACGCGATCACGGCGCGTCAGCGGCGCGACGGGGAGGAGGGGCGCACCGGCAAGGCCTACTTCGAGGAGATGCTCGCGCTCCGGGCGGCCGTGCGGGAACGACTCGCCGCGACGGTCGGCGTCCCGCCGGAGCGCGTGGCGCTGGCGAGCTCCACCACCGAGGCGGTGAACCTCGTGCTCAACGGGCTCTCGCTCCGGCCGGACGACGAGGTCGTCACGACCGACACCGAGCACTTCGGGCTCATCGGAGGGCTCGTCGCCTCGGGCGCGCGGATCCGCGTCGCCCGGGTGCGCGACCTGCCGACGGCCGCGGCGGGCGAGGCGATCCTCGACGAGGTCGGGCCGCGCACGCGGCTGCTCGCGCTCTCCCACGTCTCCTGGATCACCGGGAACCTGCTCCCCGTGCACGAGGTGAAGGACGCGACGCGCCTGCCGCTGCTCGTGGACGGTGCCCAGGCGGGGGGCGCGATCCGCGTCGACGCCTCGTTCGCCGACTTCTACACCGTGTCGGCGCAGAAGTGGCTCTGCGGGCCCGACGCGACCGGCGCCCTCGTCGTCGCCGATCCCGATGCGCTCCGGCTGACGGCTCCCACGTACTTCTCGCAGGTCGCGTACGACCTGGAGGCGCCGTCGTTCGAGCCGCAGCCCGGCGCCGCGCGCTTCGACAGCGGCTGGATCCCCGTGCCGTCGCTCGCCGGCCTCGCCGCGGCCCTGGACGTGCATCCCGCGTGGGCGCACGAGCGTGCCGCGGCGACGGCCGCGCGTTGCCGCGACCTGCTCGCCGAGCGGTTCGACGTCGTGACAGAGCCCGAGCAGGCGACGCTCGTCTCGTTCAGGTCGCGCGAGGACGCCGCCGAGGTCGCGGCGCAGCTCGCCGCGCGCGGCGTCGTGATCCGGGACCTGCCCGGGACGGGCCTCCTCCGCGTGTCCTGCGGCTACTGGACGAGCGACGAGGACCTCGAGCGGCTCCTCGCCGCGCTGGAGCCCTAGGCCGCGTCGGCGGCCGTCCGCAGCCCGAGCTCGGGCGCGATCGGCTGGAGCGCGGCGATGACGAACGCGATGTGCTCGTCGAGGTCGACGCCGAGCTCCTCGGCGCCCTTGACGACGTCCTCGCGGTTGACGCCGGCCGCGAACGACGGCTGCTTGAGCTTCTTGCGCACCGACTTCGGCTCGAGCCCGTCGATCCCCGTCGGGCGGACGTAGCCGCACGCGACCACGAACCCGGACAGCTCGTCGCAGGCGAACAGCGTCCGCTCGAGCAGCGTCTCGCGCGGCACGTCGAGGTGCTCGGCGTGGGAGAGGATCGCCTTGACCATCCACTCCGGGTAGCCCTCCTCGCGCAGGATCGGCGCGCCGTCCTGCGGGTGCTGCTCGAGCGTCGGGTGCATCTCCCAGTCGAAGTCGTGCAGCAGCGCGGTGACCCCCCACGCCTCCTCGTCCTCGCCGAAGCGGCGGGCGTACGCGCGGACCGAAGCCTCGACCGCGAGTGCGTGCCGGAGCAGCGCCTCGCTCGTCGTGTGCCGGGTCAGCGTCTCCCAGGCGCGCTCGCGTGTCGGTTCCACGGCGACGGGTACGATAGCCCGCCCGGCACGCCCGTCCATCCTGCCGTCGCCCGCCGCCGGCCTCTGTACCGTCATGGCCCAGACCGCAGTCGCAGCCCGCATGGAGTCCTTCGTCATCGAGGGCGGACGCCCGTTGAGCGGGCGCATCCGCGCCGCCGGGAACAAGAACGGCGCCCTGCCGATCCTCGCGGCCACGCTCCTCTCGACCGAGCCGGTGACGCTCCGGAACGTGCCGCGGATCCGCGACGTCGAGACGATGGTCGAGCTGCTCGCGGACCTCGGGGCCGACGCCGACTGGGTCGGGCGGAACGAGGTGCGGGTGCACGCCGAGGAGCTCGCGCGGTCGGAGCCCGACGAGGTGCTCTGCCGCCGGATCCGCGCGTCGTTCCTGCTCGCCGCGCCGCTGCTCGCGCGCACGGGGCGCGCCACGATGCCGCCGCCCGGCGGCGACGTCATCGGCCGCCGGCGTCTGGACACGCACATCCACGCGTTCGAGCAGCTCGGCGTCCGGATCGAGGCGGACCGGCGCTACGAGCTGCGCGTCGGCAGGCTCCAGGGTCGCGACATCTTCCTCGACGAGGCGAGCGTGATGGGGACCGAGAACGCGATCATGGCCGCCGTCTGCGCCGAGGGCGAGACCGTCGTCGGCAACGCCGCCTGCGAGCCGCACGTGCAGGACCTCTGCCGCTTCCTCGTCGCGCTCGGCGCGCGCATCGAGGGGATCGGGTCGAACGTGCTCCGCATCCGCGGCGTGCAGACGCTCGACGGCGGCGAGTACCGGATCGGGGCGGACCACATCGAGGTCGCGAGCTTCGTCGGCCTCGCGGCCGTCACGGGCGGCGAGCTCGTGGTCGAGGACGTCGTCCCGGCCGACCTGCTCCCGCTCGAGCACCACTTCGACCGCATCGGCGTCCGCTGGGACGTCGAGGGCGACACCGTCCGCGTCCCGGCCGGGCAGGAGCTCGTCGTACGGGACGACCTCGGCGGGCAGATCCCGAAGATCGAGGATGGGCCGTGGCCGGCGTTCCCCGCCGACCTCACCTCGATCGCGCTCGCGGTCG
>DATHTC010000220.1:0-6809 GCA_035463735.1 Gaiellaceae bacterium
CGCTCACCAACGTGGCGAAGTACGCGCGTGCGACAGCCGCGACCGTCAGCATCGCGCCGAAGGCCGACAGGCTCGTGGTCGAGGTCTGCGACGACGGCGCCGGCGGCGCGGACGCGGCGCGCGGATCGGGGCTGCGGGGCCTGGCCGACCGGGTGGAGGCGCTCGGCGGGCGGCTCGCGCTCACGAGCCCGCCCGGCGGCGGCACGACCGTGCGCGCCGAGCTCCCGCTCGGGTAGCGGGCCCGGCCGTCACCGCCCGAGCGCGAAGTCGAGCAGGCGCGGTAGGCGCTGGTCGAGGTCGACCGGGTACGCGTGCTCGAGGCCGTCGACGACCTCGAGCAGGATCGGCGTTCCCGCCTCGGCGGCGGCGGCGACGAGCGCGCGGGCGTCCTCGAGCCGGAGGTCGTCGGCCCCGATTGCGATCGCGCCTCGGAGGCCGCGGCGCGCGAGAAGCGGCCGGAGCTCGTCGAGGGTGGGCATCCCCACCCGCCCCACGCTCGGCGCGAGCGCGACGAACGCGTCCGTCCGTCCCCGCGCCGCCTCGCAGATCGCGAGGATCCCGCCCTGCGAGAACCCGCCGATGACGGCCGGCGCGACACCGAGCTGCGCCTCGGCCCAGTCCAGCTCCCGCCGCGCGGTCTCGAGGTCGTCCCACCCGGCAACGCCCGATGCCCACAGCTGGCTCGAGCCCAGCGCAGCCACTCGGAGGCCGGTGCCGACCGCCGGCCGCCACGCCTCGAGCGCCCCCTGCGCGTTCCCCATCCGCCCGTGCAGCGCGAGGAGGACGTCGCCGCCCTCGCCGTCGACGAGGAGCGCTGGTACCGCGTCGCGGCGTGCCTCCGCCATCCGCCGCTCAGACACCTCGACGACGCGCGAGAACCCCGGCTCGTCCTGCGCCCGCCGGAGGTCCGCGTCCTCGCGCAGCATCGACGGCGACCACCAGAACCCGCGCCCGACCCCGTCCTCCAGCGCCGCGACCGCGCCCGCGCCGTCGCCGACGAGCGACCGGAGGCACGCGACCCAGTAGAGCGGCTCGGCCTCGTCCGGCACGAGCTCCGTGTAGCGCTCGGCTGCCTGGAGCGCCTCCGCCCACGCACCGCGCCCGTACGCGGCGAAGAGACGCCGCGCGAGCTCGGCCGCGTCGGCGCTCACTCGACCGTGACCGTCTTCGCCAGGTTCCGGGGCTGGTCGACGTTGAGCCCGCGCAGGCGCGCGATCCGGTAGGCGAGCAGCTGCAGCGGGAGGACCGCCAGCACCGCCTGGAGGAAGGCCGGCGTCTTCGGCACGTAGATCACGTCGTCGGCGTGGTGCTGGATGTCCTCGTTGCCGTCGGTGGCGATCGCGATCACGTGCGCCCCGCGTGCGCGAACCTCCTGGATGTTCGACACGATCTTGTCGTAGACGTGGAGGTTGGTCGCCACCACGACGACCGGCACGTCCTCGTCGAGCAGCGCGATCGGGCCGTGCTTCATCTCGCCGGCGGAGTACGCCTCCGTGGGGATGTACGAGATCTCCTTCAGCTTCAGCGCGCCCTCGAGCGCGACGGGGAGCCCGATGTGCCGGCCGAGGTAGAGGAAGAACGGCTTCGAGGCGAAACGCTCGGCGATCTCCTGGATGGGGTGGTCGCCGTCGAGGAAGCGCTCGATCTTCTCCGGCAGGGTGTACGCCTGGTCGAGGATGAACTCGATCTCGTCAGCCGGCAGCGTCTCGCGCACCTGGGCGAGCTTCAGCGCCACGAGGTAGAGCAGGGACACCTGCGCGGTGAAGGTCTTCGAGGCCGCGACGCCGATCTCGATCCCGCAGCGCGTCGGGAGGACCGAGTCGACCTCCCGCGTGATCTGCGAGCCGCGCATGTTCGTGATCGCGACGGTGTGGGCGCCCATCCGGCGCGCGAGCTGCATGGCCTGGATCGTGTCCCGCGTCTCGCCCGACTGCGAGATCCCGATCACGAGCGTGTCGGGGCCGATCACAGGGTTGCGGTAGATCCATTCGGAGGCGATGTCCGGCTCGACCGGCACACGCGCCCACTCCTCGATCACGTAGCGGCCGACAACACCGGCGTGGTACGCGGTGCCGCAAGCGAGGATCACGATCCGGCGGAGGCTCCGCAGCTCGTCCTCGGTCATTCCGAGGCCCTCGAGGACGAGCGTGCCGTGGCGCACGCGGTCGCCGATCGTCTCGGCCACCGACTCGGGCTGCTCGTAGATCTCCTTCAGCATGAACGTCTCGTAGCCGCCCTTCTCGGCACCTTCGTCGTCCCAGTCGAGCTCGACCGGGTCGTGCTCGACCGGGCTTCCGTCGCGATCGAGGAAGCGCGCGCCGCCGGGTGTGATCACCGCGAGCTGCCGGTCGTCGGGGAACATGACGGTGCGCGTCTCGCGGAGGAAGGCGGCCGCGTTCGAGGCCAGGAACATCTCGCCGTCCCCCACGCCGACGACGAGCGGGGTCTGGTAGCGGGCGCCGACGAGCAGATCCGGGTGGTCGTTGTGGATGACGACGAAGGAGAAGTGGCCCTCCAGCTCCGCGAACGCCTTCCGCACCGCCTCCACGAGGTCGCCGTCGTAGTGCCGCTCGATCAGGTGCGACACGGTCTCCGCGTCGGTCTCCGACGAGAACTCGTGCCCCTCGGCCTCCAGCCCCGCCTTGAGCTCGCGGAAGTTCTCGACGATCCCGTTCAGGACGATCGCGAGCTTGCCGTCGTCGCAGCCGGTGAGCGGGTGCGCGTTGCGCTCCGTGACACCGCCGTGGGTCGCCCAGCGGGTGTGGCCGAGGCCGTGCGTGGAGCACGAGCCGTCGGAGCCGGCAGCCTCCTTCAGGTTGCCGAGCGGCCCGACGGCGCGGACGTAGTCGAGGCCGCCCTCGTCGCGCAGGACGATGCCGGCGGAGTCGTAGCCCCGATACTCGAGCCGCTCGAGGCCCCGCAGCAGGAGGGGCTTCGCCTCCCGGGGTCCGACGTATCCGATGATCCCGCACACCCGAGCTCCTTTCGCCGACCCGCGGAGAGCCCCTCAGAACGGCGAAAGCCCGACCGAGGGCTCCGGCACGTCGTCGCGCAGGCTCAGCCGAGCTCTCGTCGAACGAGAGTCGCGATGCTACCAGAGAGGCGGCGGGCCTCCTCCTCCGTCTCCGCCTCGGCGAGCACCCGCACGACCGGCTCCGTCCCCGACGGTCGCACGAGCACGCGGCCACCGCCGTCGAGCTCGGCGTTCAGGCGTTCCGCCTCCGCCAGCACGGCGTCCGGGAGGTGCTTCTCCCGCACGCGGACGTTCTCCTTCACCTGCGGGTAGTGCGGCATCACGGCGGCCGCGTCGGCGAGCGTGCGCCCCTCCAGGGCACGGCAGAGGAGGAGCGCGGCGGCGAGCCCGTCCCCCGTGACGTGGTCGCGCAACACGATCACGTGCCCGGACTGCTCGCCGCCGAGGATCGCGCCTTCCCGACGGAGGGCCTCGAGCACGTAGCGGTCGCCGACGTCGGTCGTGACGACGCGGACGCCCCTGTCCGCCATCAGGCGGTGGAAGCCGAGATTCGTCATTGCGGTCACCGCGACGGTTTCAACGCCGAGGTGGAGCGCCAGGATGGCGACGATCCGGTCGCCGTCGACGATCTCGCCCGCTGCGTCGACGGCGAGCATCCGGTCGCCGTCGCCGTCGAAGGCGACGCCGAGGTCGAACGCGCCGGCCCGCACGGTCCGCTGGAGCAGGGCGAGGTCGGTCGCGCCGCAGCCGTCGTTGATGTTCGTCCCGTCGGGGTCGTCCCCGATCGCGAGCACGTCGGCCCCGAGCTTCCGGAACGCCTGCGGCGCGAGGCCGGCGTAGGCGCCGTTCGCGGAGTCGACCACGATGCGGAGCCCTGACAGGTCCGAGCCGAATCGCTCGAGCACGTGCTCGAGGTAGGAGTCGACGGCGATCCGCACGTGGTCGACCTGCCCCTCCCGGGCGGCCGGCGGCGCGTCGAGGAGCGCCTCGATCTCCTCCTCGGCGGCGTCGGTGAGCTTCTGCCCCGCGGCGTCGAAGAGCTTGACGCCGTTGTACTCGGGCGGATTGTGCGAGGCGGAGATGACGGCACCGAGGTCGAGCCGCAGCAGCGCGACCGCCGGGGTGGGGAGCACGCCTCCGAGGACGGCGTTTCCGCCGGCCGAGACGACGCCGCGTGCGAACGCGGCCTCAAGCGCCGGCCCCGAGCCTCGGGTGTCGCGACCGACGAAGACGCGGCCGCGCCCCGACCAGAGCGTCGCCGCGCGCCCGAGCCGCTCCACGAGCTCCTCCGTCAGGTCCTCGCCGACGACTCCACGGACCCCGTCCGTGCCGAAGTATCTGCGCGCCATGCGCGCGCCGCTACCGCTTCGAGAACTGCGGGGCCTTGCGCGCCTTGTGGAGGCCGGCCTTCTTGCGCTCGACGATCCGTGCATCCCGCGTGAGGTAGCCCTCGCGCTTCAGCGGCACGCGCAGCTCGGGGTTGGCCTCGACGAGGGCGCGCGCGATCCCGTGACGGACCGCACCGGCCTGCCCGGACGGGCCGCCGCCGTGGACGCGGACGCGGAGGTCGTACTGCCCCTCGAGGCCCGCGACCTTCAGCGGCGCGAGCACCATCGCCTGGTGCGTCGCACGGGGGAAGTAGTCCTGGATCGTCCGGCCGTTGAACCACGTCGCGCCGTCGCCGGGGCGCAGGATCACGCGTGCGACGGACGTCTTGCGCTTGCCGGTGCCGCGGTACTGCGCCTGCTGGTTGCGGGCCTGCTCGCTCCGGGGCTGCTCGCGCGGGACCTGCTCGCGCGCGGCCCGCTCCTGCTGCTCTTCCTGCTCCGCCATCGTCCTCCTAGTCCTCGAGCGGCAGCGGCTTCGGCGCCTGCGCCGCGTGCGGGTGCTCGGGGCCCGCGTAGATCTTCAGCTTGGTCAGCTGCGCGCTCGCGAGGCGGTTTCGCGGGAGCATCCCCTTGACCGCCTTGCGGAGCACCTCCGTCGGCCGCCGCTCGAGCTGCTCGCGCAACGTGCGGCTGCGGAGCCCGCCGGGGTAGCCGGAGTGCCGGTGGTACAGCTTCTGGTCGAGCTTCTTGCCGGTGACCCGGATCTTCTCCGCGTTCACCACGACGACGAAGTCGCCCGTGTCGATGTGCGGCGTGTACTCCGGCTTCCTCTTGCCGCGCAGCGTGTCCGCGATCTGGGTCGCGAGACGACCGAGGGTCTGTCCCTCGGCGTCGACGACGTACCACTCGCGCGTCACGTCGCCCGGCTTGGCGTTCCAGGTCTTCACGGTCATGCGAAGAGAGGGCGGACAGGGGTGTCCGCCGCCGCGCGATGGTAGCAGAGCCGCTGTGCCGGTCTCCTACGCCGCCTCTGGCGCGGGCCGTGGGGCACGGGGGCGCGTCACCAGGAACACGACGGGCACGAGAGCCGCGACCGCGGATCCGGCGGCGAGCGCGTAGACGCCGAGCTCGTCGAGGGCGTAGCCGCCGAGCAGCACGAACGCCGCGCCGAGGATGCTGCCGGCGAAGTCGTGGAAGCCGAGCAGCTTGCCTCGCTCGGACGGCGCCGACAGGTCGACGAGCTGGGCCGTCGCAGCCACGAAGGAGACGTTCCAGCCGAGGCCGAGCCCGAACAGCAGCGCGCCCGTGGCCCACACGCTCTCGCCCCACTGCAGGCCGGCACAGGAGACGGCGATGAGGACGAGCCCGCCGACGAGCGCCGGTGCCCGGCCGATGCGGTCGACGAACGAGCCGACGACGGGCATGAGCCCGAACATCCCCACGACGTGCGCGCCGATGATCGGAAACACGAGGTGCTGCTGGTGGTGGCGGTGCTCGACGACGACATACCCCGTGAGGTTCATCACGGCCACCATCACGGCGACGCTGGCCAGCCCGGCCACGAGGGCCGGAACGACCCCGGGTCGCCGCAGGATCGTCCCGAGCGGGGCCGGCGCGACGCGCTCGGGCTCGGCGCCGTCGGCCGTGAGCGTGATCAGCTCCGCGATGCGCTTCGGGTCGGGGCGCACGAGCAGCACGACCGCGATCCCGAGTAGGGCAATCCCCGACGACGCCAGCCACGGCACCACGAGCGCGTCGGCGTCGAGCTCGCGACCGGCGAAGATCGGGCTGAACACCGCCGGGCCGAGGATTGCGCCGAAGACGGCGCCGAACAGCACCCACGCGATCCCGCGGGCCCGCCGAGACGGCGGGTACATGTCGCCTGCGGCCGTCCGGGAGAGGTTGACGGCGCCACCGCCGGCTCCGAGCAGCGCGAACCCGCACACGATCGCCAGTGCCGAGTCGGTTCCCGCGCCGAGCGCCGTCAGTGCGCTTCCGATTGCGGCCGTCCCGAATCCGGCCGCGATCACCGGCACGCGGCCGAGACGGTCCATCGCGCGCCCGGCGACGAGCGCTCCCGCCGCCGTCGAGAGCATGAAGATCGCGGGCCCGAGCCCGAGCAGGCTCTCGATCCCGGTGACGAGCACGAACGTGATCGACGAGACCGCCGCGACGAGCTGGAACGTCGCCGAGTTGAGCGCCATCGCCGCGGACAGCAGTGCGGTGTTGCGGCGGATCGGGAGGCCCGGCACCGGGCCATTGAACCACCGCGGCGCCCGGTCGGCGCCGCGGTGGCTCGAGAGGACGATCAGCGTCCGGAGCGCGCGGCGACGGCCGCCGCGAACCGGAATGCCTGCCACTCGGTGACCGTGCCGCTGTCGTCCGAGAGGCGGATCCAGATCTCGGGACGCGCCGAGCGGAAGCTGAACCGATCGAGGTAGCTCCGCCACGACCACGGCCGCTCCGGGTCGGCCGCCAGCTGGAGCCGCAGGGGCCGGATCGGCGTC
>DATHTC010000221.1:0-10318 GCA_035463735.1 Gaiellaceae bacterium
CAGACCGAGATCGAGCGCGTGATGCAGATCCTCTCGCGCCGGACGAAGAACAACCCCGTGCTGATCGGCGAGCCGGGCGTCGGCAAGACCGCCGTCGTCGAGGGGCTCGCCCAGCGCATCTCCTCCAACCAGGTGCCCGAGCTGTTGAAGGGCAAGCAGATCTACACGCTCGACCTGGCCGCGCTCGTGGCGGGCTCGAAGTACCGCGGCGAGTTCGAGGAGCGCCTGAAGAAGGTGATGAAGGAGATCACCCAGCGCGGCGACATCATCCTCTTCATCGACGAGCTCCACAACCTCGTCGGCGCGGGTGCCGCCGAGGGCGCGATCGACGCCGCGTCGATCCTCAAGCCGGCGCTCGCCCGCGGTGAGCTCCAGACGATCGGCGCGACGACGCTCGACGAGTACCGCAAGTACCTGGAGCGGGACGCCGCGCTCGAGCGGCGCTTCCAGCAGATCCGCGTGGACGAGCCGTCCGTCGAGGACACCGTCCAGATCCTGCGCGGGCTGCGCGACCGCTACGAGGCCCACCACCGCTGCAAGATCACCGACGAGGCGCTGCACTCCTCCGCCTCGCTGGCCGACCGCTACATCCAGGACCGGCACCTGCCGGACAAGGCGATCGACCTCATCGACGAGGCCGCCTCCCGGATGCGGATCAAGTCGATGTCCGCTCCGCCGCGCTACCGCGAGCTCGAGGACGAGATCGAGCGGGTGCGCACGGAGAAGGAGGACGCGATCGAGAACCAGGAGTTCGAGAAGGCCGCGTCCCTCCGCGACAAGGAGCGGAAGCTCACGCAGAAGAAGCGGGAGCTCGAGGAGGAGTGGCGGTCGTCCGAGCAGGAGGTCCAGCCGGAGATCGGCGAGGAGGAGATCGCGGACATCGTCTCGATGTGGACGGGGATCCCGGTCTTCAAGCTCACCGAGGCCGAGTCGCAGAAGCTCATCCGCATGGAGGAGGAGCTCCACAAGCGCGTGATCGGCCAGGAGCTCGCGATCGTCGCGGTCTCGAAGGCGATCCGGCGCGCCCGCGCCGGGATCAAGGACCCGAAGCGGCCGACCGGCTCGTTCATCTTCCTCGGCCCGTCCGGCGTGGGGAAGACGGAGCTGGCGCGGACGCTCGCCGAGTTCCTGTTCGGCGACGAGGACGCGATGATCCAGGTCGACATGTCGGAGTACATGGAGAAGCACTCCGTGTCCCGGCTCGTCGGCTCGCCCCCCGGCTACGTCGGCTACGACGAGGGCGGCCAGCTCACCGAGGCCGTGCGGCGCAAGCCGTACTCGGTCGTCCTCCTCGACGAGATCGAGAAGGCCCACCCGGACGTCTTCAACATCCTGCTCCAGATCCTGGAGGACGGGAAGCTGACCGACGCCCAGGGCCGGAAGGTCGACTTCCGGAACACGATCGTGATCATGACCTCGAACATCGGCGCCAGCCAGATCTCGAAGAACGTCTCCCTCGGCTTCTCCCGCGGCGATGAGAGCGGCCTCTCGTACGAGGACATGAAGTCGCGCGTGATGGGCGAGCTGAAGAAGGTGTTCCGCCCCGAGCTGCTGAACCGGATCGACGAGATCATCGTCTTCCACAAGCTCGAGAAGCACGAGATCCTGCAGATCGTCGACCTGCTGATGAAGCGGGTGCGCGAGCAGATGGAGACGCACGGCGTCGCGATCGAGCTCACCGACGAGGCGAAGGAGCTGCTGGTCGAGAAGGGTTACGACCCGGCGATGGGGGCGCGGCCGCTGCGCCGGGCGATCCAGCACCTGATCGAGGATCCGCTGGCCGACTTCATCCTCGGCCGCGAGCTCGAGCAGGGCTCGACCATCCTCGTCGGCCGCAAGGCCGAGACGGACGTCCAGGAGGGCGAGCCGGAGGTCGACATCGTCGTGCTGCCGCCCGACGTGACGGCGGAGGCGGTGACGGTGCCGCCCGCCGAGCCCGAGGGCGCCGAGGAAGGCTCCTCGGAGCAGGAGTAGGAACCGGGACGGCCGCCGCGAGGCGGCCGTCTCACTTTCTCAGTGTGCCGAACAGGTCGAGGAGGGCCCGCCGCTGCGCGGGCGTCAGCTCCTCAGGCTCGATCCGGCCCGACGCGCGGATCGTCTGCCGCATCTGCTCGACGTACGCGGCGCAGCCCGGGCAGGCGGCGAGGTGCGCCTCGACGGCGAGCCGGCGTTCCGCGGGGAGCGCGCCCTCGAGGTAGTCCGTGACGAGCTCGACGAGCTCCCGGCAGGCGATGTCCTCAGGCTGGGTCATGGAGGTGCTCCTCGAGGGCCTGCCGCACCTTCGACCGTGCGCGGTGCAGCAGGACTCGCTGGTTGGACTCGGAGAGCTCGAGGACGTTACGGACCTCCTCCGCGCTCCAGCCCTCGACGTCGCGCAGGACGATCACGGCCCGCTGACCGTCGGGCAGCCGCTCGATCGCGCGCCGGACGAGCTCGAGCGTCTCCTTCGCCTCCAGTCGCTCCTCGGGGAGCGGCTCGGGGAACGCGGCCCAGTGGCCGGCCCAGCGGTGTCCGGCGGCGAGGAACCGGTCGGGGCTCACGGCGGGCGCGTCGTCGTCCGCGCCCGCGAGCGCGGAGAAGGGGACGCTGCGGGCCTCGCGCTCGCCCCGCGTGCGCGCGGTGTTGAGCACGATCGTGAGCAGCCAGGTGCGCAGCGAGGAGCGGCCCTCGAAGCCGTCGAGCGCCGCGAGCGCCCGTGCCCACGACTCCTGCACGACCTCGTCCGCGACCGCGCGCGACCGCACGACCGTGCGGGCGACGCGGAGCATCGAGGGCGACACCTCGTCCACGAGCTCCGCGAACGCGGCCGCGTCGCCTGCCCGCAGCGCCGCGAGGAGCCGGGTCTCGTCGCGCGGGGCCGTCTTCGCCTCCGCTCCCGCCATGGCGCGACTGTAACGCGGCGGCGCGCTACGGCCGGCGCCGCGAGGGCGCCGGCTCGCCGAGCGGCTCGAGCCCGGGCTTGCGCGTCCGTGCGAACACGAGGTGCGTCTCGAGGTGCGCGACCTCGGGTCGCGTCGTCAGCCGGTCGAGGATGAAGTCCCGGAGCGCGTCCGTGTCGGCGACGGCGATGTGGACGAGGAAGTCGTCCGCACCGGAGACGTGGACGATCTCGAGCGTCTCGGGCAGCTGCAGCACGTGCTCCCAGAACGCGTCCACCACGGGCCGCGAGTGCGGGCGCACCCGGACGGCGACCAGCGCCTCGACCCCGCGCCCGAGCGCCGCCGGGTCGACGTCCGCGTGGTAGCCGCGGATCACCCCGCGCGCGCGCAACGCTCGCACGCGCTCGAGGCAGGTCGACGGCGCGAGCCCCACGCGCGTGGCGAGCTCCTTGTTCGAGAGCCGAGCATTCTCCTGGAGCGCCGCCACCAGGGCGCGGTCGATTCGGTCGAGGGGCACGCTGAGCACCATCTTCCGAATCATATTCGGGGGAGCTTGCATCAGGCTGAAGAGGGGATAGTTTCGAGTCGTGAGGAACGAACGAATGCGCGTCGACACCGTCGCCGTGCACGCGGGGCGCGAGGACTTCGCGGCGCTCGGCGTGCACGCGCCGCCGCTCGACCTGTCGAGCACGTACCCGCTCGGCGACCTGCGGGAGGCGGGCGAGACCTTCGACGCGCTCGCGGCCGGCGACGCGCCCGGCGCGGCGCCGATCTACTGCAGGCTCGGGAACCCGACGGTGGCGCGGCTCGAGCAGGCGGTCGCCGAGCTCGAGGGCACCGAATGCGCGGTCGCGTTCGCCTCCGGCATGGCGGCGCTGACGGCGGTCCTGCTCGCGCTCGACGCGGAGCGCCGCCACGTGGTCGCGCTGCGCCCGCTCTACGGCGGCACGGATCACCTGCTCGCCGCGGGCCTTCTCGGAACCGACGTCTCGTGGGCGACCGCCGCCGACGTCGAGCGGCACCTCCGCGCCGACACGGGCCTCGTCCTGCTGGAGACGCCTGCGAACCCGACGCTCGCGCAGGTCGACATCGCGGACGTCGTCGCCCGCGCCGACGGCGTGCCGGTGCTCGTGGACAACACGTTCGCGACACCGGTGCTCCAGAACCCCGCGGCCCACGGCGCCGCGCTGGTCCTGCACAGCGCGACGAAGTTCATCGGCGGCCACGGGGACGTCCTCGCGGGCGTGGTGGCGACCGGCGACGAGTGGGCGCACGCCCTGCGCCGCGTGCGCATCGCCACCGGAGCCGTGCTCCATCCGCTCGCGGCGTTCCTGCTCCACCGCGGCCTGCCGACGCTCCCGCTCCGCGTCCGCGCCGCGCAGGCGACGGCGCGGGAGCTCGCGCGCCGGCTCGACGCGCACCCGCTCGTCGAGCGCGTCCACTACCCGGGGCTCCCGGGCGGCGACCCCGACGGCCTGCTCGGTCGGCAGCTCCGCGGCCCCGGCGCCGTGCTCGCGTTCGAGATCGGCGGCGGCCTGGAGGCAGCCGGCGCCGTGATGCGGTCGCTCCGCCTCGTGACGCCGGCGGTGAGCCTCGGCGCCACCGACACGCTGATCCAGCACCCCGCCGCGCTCACGCACCGTCTCGTCGACGCGGAGGCGCGTGCCGAGCACGGCGTCTCCGAGTCCCTCCTGCGGCTCTCCGTCGGGCTCGAGCACGTCGACGACCTCTGGGCCGACCTCGAGCGCGGCCTCCGTGCCGCCGCCCGCGCCGCGCCGCCCCTGCTCGCGCTCGCCGGCTAGACCCGCGCCACGTGCGCCGGCGTCACGTCGGCGGGCGACGGGCACCCGAGCAGCGCGAGCCCGCTGGCGACCTCCGCCCGCAGCAGCTCGAGCACGGCTCGCACGCCGTCCTCGCCCGCCGCGCCGAGGCCGTAGAGGACGGGGCGGCCCACGAGCACGGCGCGGGCGCCGAGCGCGAGCGCGGCAAGGACGTCCGTCCCGCGCCGGACGCCGCCGTCGGCGAGCACCTCGCAGCGGTCGCCGACGGCCTCGACCACCTCCGGGAGCGCGTCGAGGGACGCGGGGACGCCGTCGAGCTGGCGCCCCCCGTGGTTCGAGACCACGACCGCGGCGGCGCCGTGCTCGCACGCGAGCACCGCGTCCTCCCGGGTGAGCACGCCCTTGATCGCGAGCGGGAGCCGCGTCCGCGCCGTCAGCCACTCGAGGTCGCGCCACGTGAGCGATTCGTCGACGACGGGTCCGAGCCCCGCCCCGGGATCGGCCGGGCGCTCGAGGTTCGGCGAGAGGCACGGAAGCGGCAGGTCCGGCGGCAGCTCGAACGCCTCGCGGAGGTCGCGCTCGCGCCGGCCCGCGACGGGCAGGTCGACGGTGAGGACGAGCGCCGTGTACCCGTTCTCCTCGGCCTCCGCGACGAGGGCGGCCGTGAACCCGCGGTCGCTCGACCAGTAGAGCTGGAACCAGCGGGAGGACGCCGGCGCGGCATGGGCGAGCTCGGCCGGCCGCAGCGACGAGAGCGTCGAGTGGCAGAACACGGTTCCCGCCGCGGCTGCCCCGCGGGCCGTCGCGGCCTCGCCGTCGGGGTGCATCAGGCGCTGGTATGCCGTCGGGGCGACGAGCACCGGCATCGACACGTCGTGCCCCAGCACGGTCGCATGGGTCGACACGGCCGAGACGTCGACGAGCATCCGCGGGCGGAGCCGCACCCGGCGGAACGCCTCGACGTTGTCGCGCAGCGTGTGCTCGTCACCGGCGCCGCCGGCGATGTAGCCGAACACGCCTGCGTCGAGGCGCTCCTCGGCGAGGCGCTCCCAGTCGTGGACGTTCAGCGGCTCCATCGGGCGAAGTACACCACCACCGTGCGAAGGGGTTTGCATCGCGCGCGCGGGTATGGCTTGATCCTCCCACGACCAGGGGGACGAGCAGGAGGGGGATGGGGATGAGGAATGCCGGCAGGACGATGCGCGCGGCGGCGACGGTCTTCGCGGTGGGGGCGGTCGCGCTGGTTCCGGCCGCCGCCGCCGCGGATCCGGGCGCGCCTGCGGGGGCGCCGACGATCGAGGCAGTGTCGACGCTGCCGCAGTACGTGTCGGGCGGGGACGTCCTCGTCCGCGTCACGCTCCACGACGACGCGGCCGGGCCGAAGCACCTGCGCGTCGAGCGCGACGGCATTGACGTCACGGAGGTCTTCCGCACGATGCCCGACGGCTCGCTCCTCGGGCTCGTCGAGGGGCTGACCCCGGGTCCGCACCGGCTCGTCGCGCGCGCGAACGGCGCGGGGGTGGGGACGCCGCCGGGGCGCTCGGCGACCCTCGACGTCGTCGACCACCCGATCACGGGCCCGCTGTTCTCGGGGCCGCAGCAGCAGCCCTTCTTCTGCGAGACGGTCGCTGCCGGGCTCGGCCCGCCGCTCGACTCCGCGTGCTCGGCGCCGACGCAGGTCACCTATCGCTACCGCACGACCGGGGGCGCGTTCGCAGTGCTCGCCGACCCGAACACGAAGCCTGCCGACCTCGCGCAGACGACGACGATCGACGGACGCACGGTCGACTACGTCGTGCGCCTCGAGCGCGGCACGATCGACCGCGCCGTCTACGAGATTGCGGCGCTGCACGACCCCGCCGCCCCGCCGAGCCCGTTCACCGCCGAGCCCGGCTGGAACGCGCGCCTCGTCTACACGTTCGGCGGCGGCTGCAACGTCGGCTACCACCAGGGCGTCGGCTCGGGAGGCGTCCTGAACGACCTCTTCCTCTCGCGGGGGTACGCGGTCGCGTCGTCGAGCCTCAACGTCTACGACAACAACTGCAGCGAGGTGATCTCCGCCGAGGTCGCGCTGATGGTCAAGGAGCACTTCGTCGAGACCTACGGCGCGCCGCGGTACACGATCGGCTGGGGCGGGTCCGGCGGCGCGATCCAGCAGCACCTGATCGCCAACAACTACCCCGGGATCCTCGACGGGATCCTTCCGGGCGTGTCGTTCCAGGACTCGATCACGCTCGGCACGGTCCCGGACTGCCGCCTGCTCGCGCGGTACTTCGCGAGCCCGGAGGGGATTGCCGCCGGGTGGACTCCGGCCCAGCGCGCGGCCGCCTCGGGCTTCGGGACGTTCAACTCCTGCCAGCTCTGGCACCTCGCGTTCGCCAGCCGGACGAACGCGCTGGAGGCGTGCCCGTCGGCGGTGCCCGTGTCGGCGCGGTACGACCCGGTCGCGAACCCGAACGGGATCCGCTGCACGAGCTTCGAGCAGATCGCGACGCAGCTCGGCCGCAACCCCGCGAACGGGTTCGTCTGGCGCCCGCTCGACAACGTCGGCCTCCAGTACGGGCTGAACGCGCTCGAGAGCGGCGCGATCACCGCCGAGCAGTTCGTGTCGCTGAACGAGCACGCAGGGGGGTTCGACGTGATCGGCAACGTCGTGCCGCAGCGCGTCGAGGCCGATCCGATCGGCATCGTGCGCTCGTACGAGACGGGGCGGGTGAACACGGGCGGGCTCGGGCTCGCGTCCACGCCGGTCATCGACCTCCGTACCTACACCGACCCGCTCGGCGACATCCACACCCGCTTCCACTCGTTCGTGGTGCGGCAGCGGCTGCTGGACGCGAACGGGACGGCCGCCAACCAGGCCATCTTCGTCGCCAACGCCGCCGGCACGGGTGCGATGACGGTCGAGGCGCTGACGCGGATGGAGGAGTGGCTGGCGGCGATTCGGGCCGACGCCGCGCCCGGCACGGCCGCCGAGAAGACGATCCGCAACCGGCCGGCGGGGCTGAGCGACGCCTGCTGGACGTCCGCCACGACGAGGATCGACGAGCCGTTCGGGCTCGGGCTCGCGGGCATCTGCGAGGGGCTGTTCCCGACGTGGGGCGACACGCGGACCGCCGCAGGCGGCGGCCTCGCCGGTGACGTCTTCAAGTGCCGGCTGAAGCCGCTCGACTTCGCTGCCTACCCCGCGACGTTCACGGCCGAGCAGCAGGCGAGGCTGCAGGCGACGTTCCCGGACGGCGTCTGCGACTGGACGCAGCCGGGCGTCGACGAGCGGCCGCCGCTCGGGACCTGGCTCGACTACGGGACGTAGGCCTGCAGAGGCGGGCCGCCTCGCGCGGCCCGCCTCTCCGTCACGAAAGCGACCCGAGTCGGCGCCGAGAGCGTGGCGCGCCGACTCCACGTCCGGGCGGCGCCGTAGCCTGGACGCGATGGCGAGGCCCGCGCAGAAGTTCGCCTGCTCCGAGTGCGGCTACACGGCCGGACGGTGGTTCGGCCGCTGCCCCGGCTGCGGCTCGTTCGGCACCCTCGTGGAGGAGGCGCCCCCCGCCAGGGGCGCGACCGTGGGCGCGCAGCCGAAGCCGCTGCTGAAGCTCGTCGACGTGGAGGTGGAGGAGGCCGCACGGATCCCCACCGGCGTCGCGGAGCTCGACCGCGTGCTGGGCGGCGGCCTCGTGCCCGCGAGTCTCGTCCTCGTCGGCGGGGAGCCGGGCGTGGGGAAGTCGACGCTGCTGCTGACGGCGCTCGCCGCGATCTCCCGCGAGCGTCGCGCGCTCCTCGTCACCGGCGAGGAGTCGGTCGCCCAGGTGAAGCTCCGCGCGGAGCGCCTCGGAGGCGCGGAGCGGGTCGAGATCATGGCCGAGACCGAGCTCGAGACCGTCTGCGCCACGCTCGCCGGGGAGCGGCCGGACGTGTGCGTGATCGACTCGGTGCAGACGCTGTACTCGTCCGAGATCGGCAGCGCTCCCGGGTCGGTCGCCCAGGTGCGCGAGGCCGCCGCGCGCCTCCTGCGCGTGGCGAAGGAGAACGGCGTCGCCACGATCGTCGTCGGCCACGTGACGAAGGACGGCGCCGTGGCCGGCCCGCGCGTGCTCGAGCACCTCGTCGACTGCGTGCTCCAGTTCGAGGGCGACCGCTATCACGCCCACCGCGTGCTTCGCGCGGTGAAGAACCGCTTCGGCTCGACGAACGAGCTCGGCGTGTTCGAGATGACGGGCGCCGGGCTCGAGGGCGTCCCGGACCCGTCGGCGCTCTTCGGGCGCACGGAGGCCGGCGAGGTAGGCGCAGCCGTCGCGTGTGCGCTCGAGGGGACGCGGCCGATCCTGCTCGAGATCCAGGCGCTCGTGGCGCCCACCGACCTGGCGATGCCGCGACGGGTCGGCACCGGCGTCGACCCGAAGCGGCTGGCGATGATCGTCGCCGTGCTCTCGCGGCACGCCGGCGTCGCGCTCGGGAGCGCGGACGTGTTCGTGAACGTCGCCGGCGGCGTCCGCATCGACGAGCCCGGCGCCGACCTCGCCGTCGCGCTCGCGATCGCCTCGGCTGCCCGTGGCGCGCCCGTGCGCGACGGGCTCGCGGCCTTCGGCGAGATCGGCCTCACCGGCCGCCTCCGGCCGGCGACGCAGTCGGAGCGCCGGCTCGAGGAATGCGCGAAGCTGGGGCTGTCCTCGGTGCTGGCGCCCGCCGGCACGCCCGCCCGCGGCGCACGCCGCCCGACGGAGGCGGAGACGCTGCGGCGCGCGCTCGCCGCCGCGCTCCGGCCGGAAGAGGCCCGCTAGCAGGGATTTCTCCGAAAACCCCTGGAAACAGTCGCAATTTCTTAACGTTTCAGGTATACTCGGTTGCTGCCGCCGGCGGAGCAAATGACCGCCGGCTTCTTGACGAGACGAGGCAGAACCGGAAGGGGAGGCAGGCTTGTACGACGTCGGCGACAAGGTCGTCTATCCGCACCACGGCGCGGGCACCGTCGTGAAGAAGGAGCAGCGGGAGGTCCTGGGACAGAAGCGCGAGTACCTGACCATCCGCATCGAGCACAACGACATGACGGTCCAGGTGCCGAACGAGAACGCGGAGAAGGTCGGCCTCCGCAAGGTGATCGACGAGGACATGGTCACGGTCGTCCTCAAGGCCCTCACAGGCAGCGGCACGCAGATGCCGAAGAACTGGAACCGGCGCTTCAAGCACAACCGCGACAAGATGAAGACGGGCGACATCCTCGAGCTCGCCGAGGTCGTCCGGAACCTCTCCCTCCGCGACCACGAGAAGGGCCTCTCCACCGGCGAGAAGCAGATGTTCGTCAAGGCCAAGAAGATCCTCGCGTCCGAGCTCATGTACGCGAAGGGCATGGACGAGGAGGAGACGGCCGCCTGGCTCGAGGACGTGCTCACGGGCTCGGGCAACGGCAAGAAGAAGGCGTCGAAGGCGAAGGCCGCCGCGGCGACGGCGTAACCCTCCCGACCTGAAGGTCCACCTGGGCGATCCGCGCCGCTGCAGGGAGCGGCGAGCGCCTCGGTGCGGACCGGCCCAAGGCCTTCGTCGCGCTCGGAGAACTGCCGCTGCTCGCGACGAGCATGGAGCGGCTCGAGGACTCCGAGTGGATCGACGCGATCGTGGTCGCGGCTCCTCCCGGCTGGGAGGAGCCCTCGATCCTGCTGGCCG
>DATHTC010000222.1:0-1680 GCA_035463735.1 Gaiellaceae bacterium
ACTACTACGCGCGCCACTTCGACACCGTGGAGGTGAACGCGACCTTCTACCGGCTCCCGCGGGAGAGCTCCGTCGCCGCCTGGGTGGCGGGGACGCCGGCCGGCTTCCTGTTCGCGGTCAAGGCGAGCCGCTACCTGACGCACGTGAAGCGGCTCACCGATCTCGGCGCGGGGATCGATCGGTTCCTCGAGCGGATCCGGCCGCTCGTCGCCTCGCCGAAGCTCGGCCCGGTGCTGTGGCAGCTGCCGGGAAACTTCCGCCGCGACGACGAACGGCTTGCTGCGGCGCTTGACGCGCTCCCGCCGGGTCGCCACTGCTTCGAGTTCCGGCACGAGAGCTGGTTCGCCGACCCCGTGTACGAGCTCCTGCGCGCGCACGGGGTCGCCCTCGTCGTCGGCGACGACCCCCGCCGTCCGTTCCAGACGCTCGTGCGGACGGCCGACTGGATGTACGT
This sequence comes from Gaiellaceae bacterium, assembly GCA_035463735.1. Classification (GTDB taxonomy): domain Bacteria; phylum Actinomycetota; class Thermoleophilia; order Gaiellales; family Gaiellaceae; genus DATHTC01. The sequence goes on from DATHTC010000222.1 coordinate 455, forward strand.
TCGCTTCCACGGCGCCGAGGGGACCGGCAGCTACCCCGAGCGGGATCTCCGGCGCTGGGCCGAGCGCATCGAGACCTGGCGGGAGGAGGGCGACGTGCTCGCGTACTTCAACAACGACTGGGGCGGCTACGCGATCCGGAACGGGCTCCGGCTCAAGGAGCTCCTCGGGCAGCCGGCCCCGGTCGCCTAGGTCTCGGCTAGCCTCAGTCGCATGGCTTCGCGCGACGACGTCCTGAAGGCGCTCGAGGGCGTCATCGACCCCGAGCTCAGGCGCCCCGTGACCGAGCTCGACATGGTCCGCGACGTGACGGTCGAGGGCGGTCACGTCGACGTGACGATCGCGCTCACCGTCGCCGGGTGCCCCTTGCGGAGCTCGTTCCAGGATCAGGTCCAGCGCACGGTCGGCGCGCTCGAGGGCGTGGAGTCGGTCGCGCTCGCCTTCGACGTGATGACGCCGGAGGAGCGGACCGCGCTGTCGTCGCGCCTCCGCGGTGAGACGAGGGAGCGCACGAAGGGGATCTCCGTCGACGCCGCCACCCGGGTGATCGCGGTCGCGAGCGGCAAGGGCGGGGTCGGCAAGTCCTCGCTCACGGTCAACCTCGCCGCCGCGCTGTCGGGGCTCGGCCAGGACGTCGGCGTCGTCGACGCGGACGTGTACGGCCACTCGATCCCGCACATGCTCGGCGTCCGGCAGCGCCCGGTGCTCGTCGACCGGATGATCGTCCCGCCCGTCGCGCACGGACTGCACCTGATGTCGATCGGCTTCTTCCTCGACGACAACCAGCCGGTGATGTGGCGCGGGCCGATGCTGCACCGCGCCCTGGAGCAGTTCCTCTCCGATGTCCACTGGCCGCGGCTCGACACGCTGCTCGTGGACATGCCGCCGGGCACCGGCGACGTCTCGATCTCGCTCGGGCAGCTGCTCCCGCGGGCCGAGGTGATCGTCGTGACCACGCCGCAGCCGCTCGCACAGGAGGTCGCCGAGCGCGCCGCGACGATGGCCCAGAAGACGAGCATGCGGCTCCTCGGCGTGGTCGAGAACATGAGCGGCGGGGTCTTCGGCGAGGGCGGCGGCGCGGCGCTCGCGCACGCGCTCGGCGTCGAGCTGCTGGGCGACGTGCCGCTCGACGCGGCGCTGCGCCGCGCCGGTGACGAGGGCCGCCCCGTCGTGCTCGCGGAGCCCGACGCGGAGTCGTCGCGCGCGATCGCGGCGATCGCGGAGCGGG
>DATHTC010000223.1:0-5989 GCA_035463735.1 Gaiellaceae bacterium
TCCCGTGAAGCCCGGCCGCGATCAGGGCCGCGAACCCGAGGTACGGGTTGACGTCGCCGCCCGGGATCCGCGTCTCGACCCGCTTCGAGCGGCCGTGGCCGACGACGCGGAAGCCGCACGTGCGGTTGTCGTTCCCCCACGCAAGCGTCGTCGGCGCCCACGAGCCTGCGGCGTAGCGCTTGTACGAGTTCACGTTCGGCGCGAGGAAGACGGCCAGCTCGCGCGCGCACGCGATCCAGCCTGCGAGGAACCGCCCGAACAGCGTCTCGTCGGTGAAGGCCGGCTCGTCGTCGCGCCAGAGGGACGCGTGGACGTGGCACGAGCTCCCGATCCAGGTGTGGTCGGGCTTGGCCATGAACGTGATCGAGAGGCCGTGCTGGTGGGCGAGCTCCTTGGCGCCGTTCTTGTAGACGACGTGGTTGTCGGCGGTCGTCACGGCGTCGGCGAAGCGGAAGTTGATCTCGTGCTGGCCGGCCCACGCCTCGCCCTTCGAGTTCTCGACCCGGAGCCCCGCGGCATGCATGTGGTTTCGCACCGCGCGGATGAACGGCTCGTCGTAGCTCGTCGCGAGGATGTGGTAGTCGAGGTTGTACGGGACCGACGGCGTGAGCCCGCGGTAGTGCTGCGCGTGCGCCTCCGCGTAGGTCTCCTTCAGGAGGTAGAACTCGAGCTCGGAGCCGAACCGCGCCTCGAGGCCCAGCTCCGCGGCGCGCTCGACCTGGCGCTTCAGCACCTGCCGCGGCGACGGCTGCACGGGCGAGCCGTCCGCCCACAGCACGTCGGCGAGCACGAGCGCCGTCCCCTCGAGCCACGGGATCCGCCGCAGCGTCGCGAGGTCGGGGTGCATGACGAAGTCGCCGTACCCCCGGCTCCAGCTGGCGATCTCGTAGCCGGGCACGGGGTCCATCTCCATCTCGAGGGCGAGCAGGTAGTTGCAGCCCTCGACGTGCTCGAGCGCGTCCTCGAGGAAGAAGTCGCGGTGCAGGCGCTTCCCCATCAGCCGGCCCTGCATGTCGGTGAAGGCGACGACGACCGTGTCGAGGGACTCGTCGGTGCGCAGTTCGTCGAGTGTCAGCATGGCGCGAGTTTCGCCGCTTAGGATCGGGCGGTGCAACCGGCGGACACGGAACCGGCGGCGATCGCGGCGCGCCTGTGGCCGGGGCGCCGGGTTCGATTCGAGCCGCTCGGCGGCGTCACGAACCGCAACCTGAAGGTCACCGTCGACGGCAACACGTTCGTCCTCCGGGTCGGCGGCACGGCGACGAAGCTCCTGGGCATCGACCGCGACGCCGAGCGTGCCGCGGTCGTCGCGGCTGCGGAGGCCGGGGTCGCGCCGGAGGTGGTCGCCTTCGTCGAGCCGCCCGGCTGCCTCGTCACGCGCTACGTGCAGGGGGAGCCGGTCGAGGCGGCGCAGATGCGGGAGCCCCACGCGATCGCGAAGGTCGCGGACGTCCTGCGCCGCGTGCACACGGGGCCGCCGATCCCGTCGCAGTTCGACGTGTTCCGCGTGGTCGAGACGTACCGCGCCTCCGCCGTCGCGCGCGGGGGCCGCATCCCCGCCGAGTACGAGCGGCTGAAGCCCGTCGCGGACATGATCGAGCGCCTGGTGCCGCCGCACCCGATCGTCCCCTGTCACAACCACCTGCTGAACTCGCACGTGATCGAGGACGGCACCGGCCGCATCTGGCTCGTCGACTGGGAGTACGCCGGCATGGGCGACCGCTTCCTCGACCTCGCCACGTTCGCCGTGGAGCACGACTTCTCCGAGGACGAGGACGCCGTGCTGCAGGCGGCCTACGGCGTCGAGGACGAGCGCTCGCTCGTGCACATGCGGTTCATGTCCGACCTCCGCGAGGCGATGTGGGGCGTCGTGCAGGGGGCGATCTCGGCCGCCGACTTCGACTTCGGGGGCTACGCCGCGGCGCACCTCGAGCGCGCGCAGCGGACGGCCGACTCCGACCGCTTCCGCCGGGCGATGCTCTGAGGGAAGGAGAGCCGGCGCGGCCGCCGGCCCTCCTTCCCAACACCGTCCGCTACGGCGTCGGCTCGCGCGGACGCTCGCTCTCGGGCGGCCCGGGCGCCTCGTCCATCTGCGCCTCGAGGCCCCCGCCGAGGTGCGTGACGCCGTACCCCTCGAGCTCGGGGTGCCCGTGCACGCCGCTCGTCATCGCGAACTCCTCCTCCGGGGAGAGCACGAGCCGGTGCCGCCCGGCCACCGCGAAGTACGCGAGCGCGACGAGGTAGAACGCGGCGACGCCGTAGACGCCGGCGCGGTAGTCGTCGTTCCAGAAGATCGCGATCAGGCAGACGAGCGCGATCGCGCCGGCGACGGCCGCCCCCCACTCGCCGAGGGGGCTCCGGTACGGCCGCTCGATCTCCGGCAGCCGCCGCCGGAGCAGGATGAACGACACCGCCTGCATGAAGTACGAGATCACGGCGCCGAACACGGCCATGTTCAGCAGCGCGCCGCCGACCGTGGAGCCGGTGCCCGACTCGTAGATGATGTAGGCCGCGATCCAGCCGATGATCGCGCCGAGGATCAGCGCGACGTGCGGCGTCTGCCGCACCCCGTGCGTGACCGAGAACGGGTGCGGGTAGTAGCCGGCCCGCGACAGCGAGAAGATGTTCCTCCCGTAGGCGAAGATGATCGTGTGGAAGCTGGCCACGAGGCCGGCGACTGCGACCAGGCCGAGCAGCGAGGCCGACGTCCCCTCGCCGAAGATCGTCTGCAGGCCGAGGAGCAGCGGCTCGCCCGACTCGCTGAGCTCGGCGGCTCCCGGCGAGATGCCCGTGTTCAGGAACAGCACGAGGAAACCGGTCGCGACCAGCGTGACGAGGCCCCAGATCGTCCCGCGCGGGATGTCCCGCTTCGGGTCGGCGGACTCCTCCGCCGCGAGTGGGAGCTCCTCGATCGCCAGGTAGAACCAGATCGCGAACGGGAGCGCGTAGAAGACGCCGGGCACGCCCTCGGTGAACCAGCCGCCCTGCGTGTCGATCGCCATCGCGGTGAAGTCGAGCTCGGTGAGCGCCCCGACGAAGAAGACGGCGAGGATCGCGAGCGAGAGCAGGCAGATGAAGACGGTGAAGCGGAAGCTGGCCTCGACGCCGATGTAGTTGAGGCCGACGAAGATGACGTAGAAGACGAGCCACCAGAGCGGCTGCCACATGGTGAACCCGAACAGGTCGTCGCTGATCGAGTCCATGTAGCTGCCGATCCCGACGACGATCACCGCCGGCGTGATCACGTACTCGATCGTCTCGGCGACCCCGGTCGTGAACCCGCCCCAAGGCCCCATCGCCGATCGCGCGAACGAGTACGCGCCTCCCGTGTGCGGGAGGGCGGGCGACATCTCCGCGATCGAATAGCAGAGGCCGAAGTACATGACCGTGACGACGACCGTGGCGACGAGGAGCCCGCCGAAGCCGTATGCGAGCCCGAAGTTCCAGCCGAAGAAGTCGCCCGAGATGACCGCCGCGACGCCGAGCGCCCAGAGCGACCAGACGCCCGCGTGCCGTCGGAGGCGGCGCTTCTCGAAGTACTCGTCCCCCGCCTCGCGGTACGTGACCGCTCCGACCTTCCGCGACTCCGCCATGCGCACCTCCCGATCCATTTGCCACGAACGCCAGGCGCGGCGATCCTCTCAGGGTCGGGTCGCGATGGTCAAGCTGGACAGCGCCCGCGGTGGAGGACGCGCGGCGGGGGCCCGCGCCTACGCGGCGAGGGCGAGGAGCAGCGCCGGCGCGGCGAGCGCGAGCGCGAGGGCGGCGCTGAGGAGCGACAGCGTGACCGCGGTCTGCCGTTCGGTGTCGAGGCGGATCATGGCTCGAGCCTAGGCCCGACGGGACGGCGGCGCAGTGGGGCGGGCAGGCCTCGCTCGGTGCGGTTCTCCGCACGCCCTGCGCGAGCGAGCTGCAGGCGGGGCGCGAGGGGAGGCTCGCGCCCCGCCCGGTGCCGTCAGCGCCGTCGAGGCCGCTGCGGGGGAAGGGAGCTCAGTCGCTCCGTCCGGACCTACGGCCGACGGGGCCGGACGGATTCCGCCCGCTGCCGCTACCCTCCCCGCGGGGCGAGGACGCCCCGCCGGGTCGAACGAGGTCATGGGCACGCTGCGGAACGGATTCCTCCTCGCCTGCGCCGCGATCGCCGGCGCGGCGCTGTGCGCGCCCCCGGCGACCGCCGCGGAGCTGCGCCGCCCCAAGGTCTCCTGGCTGAAGGGCGAGGGGAACTTCACGAAGTCGCACCGCTCGCCGCGCTCGATCGACCGGATCGTCGTCCACGTCACCCAGGGGGCGTTCTGGGGCTCGATCAGGTGGCTCCGGAGCGACCGCTCGCACGCGTCGTCGCACTACATCGTGTCGCGGCGCGGCCGGATCGTGCAGCTCGTCCACGACTCGGACATCGCCTGGCACGCGGGCAACTGGCGGGTCAACGCCGAGTCGATCGGGATCGAGCACGAGGGCTGGGTGGACGACCCGGCGGGGTTCACCGACGCCCAGTACCGCGCGTCCGCGCGCCTCGCCGCGTACATCGCCCGCCGCGCGCTGATGCCGATCGACCGGCGCCACGTGATCGGCCACCACGAGGTGCCGAACCCCTTCGACCCCTCGAAGGTGGGCGGCTCGGACGCGCACACCGACCCGGGCAGGACCTGGAGCTGGGTGCACTACCTGCGGCTCGTCCGCCGGTACGCGACGCCGCCGAAGCCGAAGCCGCCGGTCAGGGTTCGTGTCGACTCGCGGGCGATCCGGGCGGGGCAGGTGCTCCGCGGCCGCCGGCCGTGGGCGGCGGCCGCGGCAGGAGCGCCGGTCGCGCGCGTCGACTTCCTCGTCGACGGCAAGCTCCGCTGGCGCGACCGCACGAAGCCGTTCGCCTTCGCCCGCGGCGCGGGCCTGAACACGTTCCTCATCCGGAACGGCCGGCACACGCTCGAGCTGCGCGCGTACACGCGCGGCGGCGCGTGGACGCGGAAGCGGTTCGCCGTCCGGGTCGCGAACCGGCCGTTCACGCTGCGGGCGTCGGTGCCGCCGTCGGCCGCGGGCGTCGTCCCGGTGCAGGGCCGCGTCGCGGGCGCGAAGGCCCGGCGGCTGGAGCTCTGGGTCGACGGACGCCGCGTCGACCACGACACGCGCGCGCCGTTCGTGTTCCGCTGGGACTCGAGACGCTTCGGCGACGGCCCGCACGTGCTCGAGCTGCGCGCGCGCGCGGTCGACGGCCGCCGGGCGGCGATCCGCGCGTCGGTCTACGTCACGAACGCGGTCGCAGGCGAATCGCCGACCGTGGCGTCGCAGTCGCTGCTCGACGGGCAGCAGGTCGCCGGCACCGTCGAATGGAGCGCCGACGTCCGCGGCACCGTCGAGCGCGTCGAGTTCCTCGTCGACGACGCGGTCCGCGCCACCGTCACGGCGGCGCCGTGGACGTTCGCCTGGGATACGGCCGCCGAGACGGAGGGCCCGCACCGCGTGACCGTGCGGGCCACGGGCGGCGGCCGCACCGTCGAGGCCGCGGCGACCGTCACGGTCTCACGCCCGTAGGACTCGCCGGGCCGCCGCCGCTCAGGCGGGGCTCGCCGGCGGCACCTCGGCCGCTGCACGCGCCGCGGCGACGCGGGCGCGGCGCTCCGCGGTGACCTCGCGCACGACGATCTGGAGCGAGGCGGTGACCGGAACCGCGACCAGCGCTCCCAGCACCCCGAGCAGCGCGCCGAAGAGGGTCACGCCGAGGATGACGAAGAACGCCGAGATGTTCACGGCCTTCGACTGCACCTTGGGCGTGATCAGGTTGTTCTCCACCTGCTGGTAGACGAGGACGACCGCGAGCATGATGAGCGCCGCCGTGAGCCCCTCCTCGGCGAGGAGCGTGGGCACGAGGATGAACCCGGCGATCGTGGCGCCGATGTTCGGGATCAGGTCGAGCACGCCGGCGATCAGGCCGAGCGCGAGCGCGTAGCTCGACCCGAGCAGCGCGGCCGTCCCGCCCTGGACCGTGCCCGCG